>JAGPGR010000141.1 GCA_018055865.1 Paludibacteraceae bacterium
CCTCAATGGTAATCATGCCATACGGTTTGTTGTTACGGGTAGTGCCGCTGCGAAAGGATGTTACAATACCTCCCAGTTTCAGACCTGTACCGAGGTTGTATTTTTTCAGATCGGCCAGATCCACTGTTGTGGCATTGCAGATGTGGTTCAGTTCAAACTCAAATTCGTCCATAGGATGAGCCGAGAGGTACATGCCAATCATATCGCGTTCGTTGTTCAGTTTCACGAGCGACGACCATTCGGGCACGTACGGTATTTCGGGCTTGGTGATTTCAACGGCATTTTCGAGCGCTCCGAACAGGGAGTTCTGATTGAATTGCTTATCTTGCTGGTAGAGGTTTCCATACTTGATCAGCGATTCTATGACCTGCTCTTCTTTGCTGTTCACAGCAAACAGTTGTTCGCGTTTTATATCCGGAAATACGTCGAATGCCCCTGCATAAGCCAAACTTTCGAGGGTTTTCTTGTTGCAGGCAGTCATATTCACCCGCTCTATAAAATCTATGATACTTTTGAACTTCCCGTTTTTATCCCGTTCCTGAATGATGGCTTCCACTGCGCCGTCGCCTACATTTTTGATACCTCCGAGTCCAAAACGTACATTCCCGTCTTTATTCACCGTGAAAGTGAGATCACTTTCATTTACGTCCGGGCCGAGCACGCTCATTTTCATGGATTTACACTCATCCATCAGTTTGCCTACTTCGGTGATGTCGTCCTTGTTGCGGGTGAGGTTGGCAGCCATAAATTCTGCCGGATAATGTGCTTTGAGGTAGGCAGTCTGATAAGCCACCAGCGAGTAGCAGGTGGCGTGCGATTTATTGAATGCATATTCGGCAAATTTTGCCCAGTCGGCCCATATTTGTTCCAGTTTGGCTACCGGACCGTAACCGTTTTTCTGGGCACCGGCAATGAATTTAGCGTGCAAAGCTTCCATTTTGTCTCGTAGCTTTTTCCCCATGGCTTTGCGCAGCTCATCGGACTGGCCGCGTGTAAATCCGGCCAGGTCACGGCTCAGAAGCATGACCTGTTCCTGATACACCGTGATTCCGTAAGTATCTTTCAGGCGTTTCTCCATGACGGGAAACGGATATTCTATTTTCTCCAGTCCGTGTTTTCGGTTGATAAATTGCGGGATGTAATCCATCGGGCCCGGCCGGTACAGCGCATTCATCGCTATCAGGTCTTCAAACTGAGTGGGTTTCAGGTCTTTCAGGTACTTTTGCATACCGGCAGATTCAAACTGAAACACACCTACCGTATCGCCATGGCTGAAAAGTTTGTAGGTTTTTTTATCGTCAATCGGAATGGTGTCGATATCAATAATGATTCCTCTTGATTTTTTGATGTTTAACAGTGCATCTTTGATAATGGAGAGAGTCTTCAGTCCCAGGAAGTCCATTTTAACCAGTCCGATGTCTTCGATTACCGTACCTTCATACTGGGTTATTACCTTGTCTTCTTTGGTTTCCTTATCCACGGCGGTGCTCAGCGGCACCAGATTAATCAGATCGTCGGCTCCGATAATCAATCCGCAGGCATGAACTCCGGTTTGCCGAACGGTTCCTTCGAGCATTTCGGCATATTTCAGCGTGTTGGCCATTGTCGGATTGGAGGAGTCGCGTGACTCACGCAGCTCTTCCACGTATTTGAAACAGTTGGTCAGGTTTACTTTGATGTCCTTCCCGTTTTCATCTTTGGGAAATCTGCCCGGAACAAGTTTTGTTAGCTTTTCAGCCTCCGACAATGGCAGTCGTTGTACCCGTGCTACGTCTTTGATAGCTGACTTCGTTCCCATGGTGCCGTAGGTTACGATATTGGCCACCCGTTTTTTCCCGTATTTATCGGTTACCCAACGTACTACCTGACCACGCTTGTCGTCCTCGAAGTCAATATCAATATCGGGCAGTGACACACGGTCGGGATTGAGAAACCGCTCGAACAGCAGGTCGTATTTCAGGGGATCGATGTTGGTGATTTTGAGGCAATAAGCCACCACGGAGCCGGCAGCCGAACCACGTCCGGGACCCACTGAAATATCCATATCACGCGCAGCCTGAATGAAGTCCTGCACGATGAGAAAATATCCGGGAAAACCCATTTTTTTCATTACGCCCAATTCAAAATCGATACGCTCGCGTGTTTCATCGTTCAGATTGGCACCGTATCTTTTCGCGGCCCCTTCGTAGGTAATTTTAGTCAGATAATCCGAATCTAATTTAATCCGGATGGCTTTGTCATATCCTCCAACCAGATCAAAAGCCTCACCGAATTCTTCCCGAAGTGCCTGTTCGTCGTATCTCAGGCGGTAATCTTCTTCCGTGCCGAATTCTTTCGGAATGGGGAATACAGGCATCATGGGCGCCGACTCCAGTTTGAAACTTTCCACTTTGTTGGCTATTTCCACTGTGTTTTCGATACTTTCCGGAATGTCGGCAAAAATTTCGGCCATTTCATCCGGACTCTTCAGCCATTCCTGCTTGGTGTAACGCATACGTGAAGGATCGTCCAGGTCCTTTCCGGTGCTCAGGCAGATCAGATGCTCGTGGGCATCGGCATGCTCTTCCTCTACAAAGTGAACATCGTTTGTAGCCACGAGCTTTGTATTGGTTTTGCGGGCAAGCCTAATCAATTCTTTATTCTGAAGTTCCTGTTTTAAGTAGGTTTCGGTATCGGCTCCCGGTTTGTCGGTCTGATGCCGTTGAAGTTCGAGGTAAAAATCATCTCCAAACACTTTTTTGTACCAGAGTATGGCTTTCTCGGCCTCTTCCAGGTTGCCCGATTCTATTTTTTTATGAATTTCGCCCCCCAGACAGGCCGAACAGGCAATAATCCCTTCGCTGTATTTCGAGAGTAAATCGTGATCGATGCGCGGACGATAGTAAAAGCCCTGAATGTGACCCCAGGAAACAAGCTTGGACAGATTTCTGTAGCCGGTTTCGTTTTTGGCCAGCAGCACCAGGTGATATCCGCCCCTGTCCTCTTTCAGCTCCTTGTCATAGCGGCTTCGGCGAGCCACGTACACTTCCGAACCAAAAATAGGTTTGAAAAGCTGTTGCTTAGCAGCTTCAATTTCATTTTGCAGCATCAATCTTTCGGATTCAGGAAGTTCTTCGGATTTTAATTTTGCTTCCAGCTCGCTTATTTTTGCCGATGTTCCGGCATTTTTCTTTTTGGAGTAGTTGTAAAACTCTTTGATGCCGAACATATTTCCGTGGTCGGTGAGCGCCAGCGCGTTCATGCCGCTTTTCACGGCTTTATCTACTAAACCTGAAATAGCCGACATCCCGTCGAGTACCGAATAACTGGAGTGAACGTGTAAATGTACAAATGAGCTCATCTTTTAATCCTCTGATAATAAACGTAATAAAAAATTGTCTTTTGAAAAATCGTGAATGATAAAGATACAAGAATATTTGTCGGGAGGAAAATAATATCGGGAAAAGTTATTGACAATTTGCCCAAAGCAGAAGGAAATGATGAAAATGAGAGAGATAGCCGGTGTAAATTTTTATACAGAACTATCTTTGTGAATAGTAAAAGGATTAATGAGTACGGTAGCCTAAGTTCTTATTTGTTATTGGATAGAAAAACCTTCTAAATGAGCTGGCTCTGAAATTGAATTGGAACCACCGACGCACTTTACCGAATTTTTACATTTGGTATTACTGGATTTCGTGTGAAATAAACTTATGTATAAATGAAATAATCAAAATAAGGTAATAAGGTTGTATGCTCCTGATATTCATACTTCTACTAAGGTTTCAAACATTAAGATAAGGTTGCTAAAATAAGAAATAAAAAAAATATTGTTCTATATTTAATCAATTTTTTGAAGAAATTGAAACCTTAGTAGAAACGATATGTGACGAAAAGTTATCCTTATTACCTTATTTTGAACATATTCAGTGAAGTCTTTTCATTTAACAGGTGTTTGGAATTCTAACAATTCTTATTATTATCATACTTTCACCCGAAATCCAGTAGGACCTTATATTTAAATGTCATATCTGACAATCAATACTCATTTTTTGGATCTGCCGGCATCCTGACTCTTTTCGCGGGTCTCGCGGTTTCTAACCGCGCTCTTTAAGATAGCGGTTAAATAAACCGCTATATCCGAAAGGACTGGATAATTTTGAAAACATTAAGAAAAGTAAATGCCAAATGTTTTCTGCCATATTCAACTGGGATTTACAGATTTCTCTTCAATCAAAGCACCTTCAGGATTTTGGCACAGCAGGCAAACTTTACTGGCTCGATTTTACCACCTGCACCTGTATTTCCGAATTCGATGCCTGCAGATCCCATACAGGTTAAATGCTCCATTTCCTCATCCGAAATTTCCTTATTCAGATTCAGTTCCAGCGTTTGTTCGGGTATCACATCGTTCGCCGGGAGCCATTCTGTCGATTTTTCCACTCTTCTTAAATTTATTTCACTTATTGCAGACACATAACTTTTGGATGCTGAAGAAGAAAATATCATATCGGAAAAATGACACAGATTGAACGTCAGCCGGAAATAGGGGAGATTCTGCACGTTGTACAGATCGTTGGCAGTGACAATACGGGGAATTCTTATCACCATCCGTCCCTGTTTTTTATCTATTTCAACCTGTAACGAAGTCCTGAAAACAGCATTGAACGGGAAACGGCGGTTCAGATTGAAACCTTCGAATGTTTCACGTGATTTCGAAAGCAATATCGAGCGTTCACCGATTTCATGTTCCGTGTCCAGTTTCATTATTTTTTTGGCTATCCCGTTCAGCACCGGCGACACATTGTAATCACGCATTCGGTAAATGCTATTGAGGCAGGCGCTGAAGTCCTGCGAGAACTTCACGCATCCCTTCCATTCCACCTGATGTTTCCGGACGAGTTCAAACTCCGGCCCCACTTTCATTCTACGGCTTGTGGGTCCTCCCTTTGTTCGGACATATACTTTATCGCTCCCTTTCATGGTGTAAAAGGATACATTCTGCAAACTGCCCGTAATATTAAAAATACCGTTAACTCTTGCCATAATAATGCTTTCTCAGGTTATATTGCTTTGCTGCATCTTCGGTGTACTACTGTGCCATCTTCGTAGTAAAGAGCAAATATAGATAAAATTAATATGAATACAATACTGTTATAATAAAATGATGTTATAATTCTATTAATTTAATCTTATCACTATGATATCTCTGCAATAACTTTATGATAAGACTATAATTAACACGAAGCTGATACGGAACTACTACGTTACTACTACTTGGATGGCAGTGACTAAACTGCTATGAACAGTTGCGAAAATAAGGTGGTTTTGACTTCTCATCCGGGCACCGTCCCCGCAGATATGCTTTACAAACGAGTAATCCCGATCAATATCGGGACGTGCTAGATGGCGGGATTTGCAGTCACGTCTTAAATACGATGAGGATATGGAATCCGGATTATTTGAAAAAAATCCTTGTTTTTGTGGTATACAAGTTTGTAAGCGAATTACAAATTCCTGTCTGCGGCAGGCAGGCTGATAATACAAGAGCTGGGTTCCGATAGCTATCGGAATAAATCCTCGCGGCGGGACAAAACAGT
>JAGPGR010000142.1 GCA_018055865.1 Paludibacteraceae bacterium
TTGAAAATAAGTAGCAAAAATAAGCATTTTTTTACAGAATGCATTGATTCCGGATGTAAAAGTAGTTCAATCCGGACATTTATTCTTCTTACTTACATCCCTTTTTTCCATTATTTGTAACTTATGCTTAAATTTGCTGAAAAATGTGACACATGATACGAATTCTTTTTTTTACTTTAATGCTCGTTTTTACTGCTGAGGTTTCCGGCCAACAGGATTTTCCGCTGAATGAATATGCCGAACTACCCAACCCCAGACCCTCTGATACTACGCTTTGGGCCCGTGTTCCCGAAATTTCTGTGCAATGGGGAGAT
This sequence comes from Paludibacteraceae bacterium, assembly GCA_018055865.1. Taxonomy (GTDB): domain Bacteria; phylum Bacteroidota; class Bacteroidia; order Bacteroidales; family Paludibacteraceae; genus UPXZ01. The sequence continues at coordinate 315 of JAGPGR010000142.1, forward strand.
GTGGATACCAGGTATCCGAAAGAAAAGCCATTTATATCTTCTGATCCCAAAGTGACCGAAACACTTTCAGCGTGGCGTGGTGAATCTGTTGCTGCTCAGTTCGTTATTTCCACCCGGAACCAACTGGACAATCTTACATACAGCGTAAGCAGTTTGGTAAACGTTGATGATAGGAAGCAGATTGTCGGAAGTGAAGCTGTTTTTTCGGGCTTTGTGCGCTATGTGATGACCGACGAGCTTAATAAAAACGGGAAAGGGGCTTGCGGTCACCGAAATCCTTCTGATTTTGATTTTTCGCTTGCCGCAGATGCCATTGATCACATCTCATCCTCACTTTCAGTCGGTTCGATGACTTCGCGCCCGGTATGGATTCGGATTGACATACCCCAAACTACTCCAAAAGGTCTTTACACAGGAAATGTTACCGTAAGAAACGGATCGGAGGTAATTGGTGAACTCGCACTGAAAGTTCGGGTGACGGATGAAGTGCTTCCACTTCCTGCCGACTGGATGTATCACCTGGATTTGTGGCAAAATCCGTATGCTGTGGCTCGTTATTATCAGGTAACACCCTGGTCCGAAGCTCATCTGGATGCACTTCGCCTGGAGCATACGCTCTACGCTCAGGCAGGCGGCAAAGTAATCACGGCATCCATTATTCACGATCCGTGGAACAGTCAGACCGAAGACCCGTATGAATCAATGATAAAGTGGATAAAAGAATCCGACGGAAACTGGAAGTTCGATTTCAGCATTTTCGATACATGGGTAGAACTGATGATGAGTCTGGGCGTGGATAAACAAATCAACTGCTACTCCATGATCCCCTGGAAGTTGTCATTCCGTTATTTCGACGAAGCTGCCCAAATATACATCGACGCACAAACAGCCCCCGGAGATACGCTGTATGAAGAAATGTGGACTACCATGCTCCGCACATTTGCTACTCATTTAAAAGAAAAAGGATGGTTTGAAAAAACATTCATTTCGATGGATGAACGTCCGATGGATGCCATGATAAAAACGCTGGAAGTGATTCGGAAGGCTGACCCGCAGCTCAAGGTTTCGCTTGCAGGGGCACTTCATACCGAATTGATTGACGAACTGGATGATTATTGTGTTGCTCTAAGGATGAAATATACCGACGAAATGCTTGCCCGACGAAATGAATCCGGAAGAGTAACCACATTCTATACCAGTTGCGAGGAATCCCGGCCTAATACGTTCACTTTCAGCCCGCCCGCCGAGAGTGAGTGGTTTGCCTGGTACGCAGCAAAAGCCGGCCTGGATGGTTATTTGCGCTGGGCACTCAATTGCTGGGTAGAGCAGCCGCTTCTCGACAGTCGTTTTCGCTCGTGGGCAGCCGGCGATACTTATCTCATTTACCCCAATGCCCGTACTTCCATCCGATTCGAACGAATGAAAGCCGGCATTCAGATGTACGAAAAAATCAGCATTTTGAGAGATAAATTCAAGACAGCGAATGACGTAAAGTCGTTGGAAATCATTGAAAATACGCTGGCCCGCTTTGATGAAAATACGCTGTCGGCTGTGCCCGCTTCTGAACAGATAAATAGCGCAAGACTGATAATCAATGGATTAGTAAGTCCTTACGATAGATTGGCCGGAGCAATTTCACAGGCAAAATTCAGTGTAAACGATGCTGTTTCGGAAGAAAAATCTACCGGTTTTGTTCGAAAAATAAAAAAGTTGAAGCATGAAATAGAAACTGCGGAAGCCAAAATTAACAGCGCAAAACTTACGGATAAACAATGCACCGCTACTGCCGATAAATTATACAAAAAGACATCAGATTTTGTAAAAGCTGCTGACAAATACCGGACAAAGTAAAACAAAAGTCATTCAAATGTGTTTTGACATAAGGCGATTCAGCCTTTTTTAGTAATTCAATCCCAGACTGGGAGTAAAGAGTAAATTGTAAATTAAACTGATGTTCAAGAAATCAACCATAGTAATAAAAAACAAACGTGCGACATTCGATTATGAAATAATAGACCGATATGTGGCCGGTATTCAGCTTTTCGGAACTGAAATAAAATCCATTCGTGATGGAAAAGCTTCGCTTACCGAAACGTATTGCACCTTTATAAACAATGAATTGTGGGTGAAAAACATGAATATTTCCACCTATTTTTTCGGCACTTACAACAATCACGAACCGCGCCGCGACCGAAAATTACTTCTCAATAAAAAGGAACTGAATAAACTGCTGCGAGCTACCCGTGAAACCGGAAATACCATTATTCCCATCAAAATGTTTGTAACGGAAAAAGGGCTGGCAAAACTTGAAATCGGATTGGCACGAGGCAAGAAACTGTATGATAAGAGGCAGACCCTGAAGGAAAAAGATGATAAGCGCGAAATGGACCGGATTATGAAAAAATAGTGTCAGATAGTACGGAGTCTGCTTCTTTTACGGCTGTGAGGAAAATGAAAACGGTTCGATGTGTTGCCTTCCCGGAACACATCGAACCTTTTTTGTGATTTAGCTAAAGTCGGATTTATTTTTTAGTTACCACTAGTCCCTGTTGCTGTCTGGGTGCCGGTTTGAGTCGGGTTTTCGCCTCCGCCAGTTTTCAGATCATCATTGGTAATACCACGTGCAGCTTTTTTTATCTGTTCTTTCATTTGTCCGAAAGTATAACTTATATTGATGCCAAAACGGGGCGATTGCCGGGTAAAGATATTTTCACTTCTGTACGTGTCGGTTTCCGTGGTGCTTTTGAATCTGATGAATTTTTCCAGAAATCCGTTGGCATTGGCCGTGATATTGAGTTTGCGCTGCAGGAAGCTCTTGGTAAGCGAAAGGCTGTAATAGTAAAATCCGTTGGATGTGCCCTGCAACGAAACTGAGGGTGACATATATCCTCCGTTAGTATTTACTCTGAAGTTTTTCGGCAGTGTATAGCTTGCACCTAAAAATGCTCCGTAGTTGAAGCCCTTATTTTCGGTTTTCATCTCGTTTTGTATGAATGAGTAGTAAGAATACCGGCTGTTTCCGTTGAAATACCAGTTGAAGTCTTTGGTCACCTGCCACCGAAAGTAGGCTGAAACTCCCGTACTGCGCGAACGACCGATATTTTCATACGTTGTGTACACCACAGTGTCTCTCAGTGAACTTACCTGTTCAATAGAATTGTTAGCAAATGAGGTAAATACGCTCGAATTGAAATTGAATTTCGGTGTAAAAAGGTTGTAATTCAGATTAAACGAATTGCTTATTTCCGGAATCAGTTCAGGGTTTCCCTGCGAAATGTTTTTTGGATCGGAAATATTGATGAATGGATTCAGATAAGTAATGTCCGGACGACTAATACGCTGAGTGTAACTTAGTTGTAAATTTGAACCCGGAGTAGTTTTATAGCTCAGGGTTATCGAAGGAACCAGATTGGTAAACGGCTTTTGAGTATATGGCTCATCGCCGTTACGTTTGATTGAAGCTGTGGTGCGTTCGAGCCTGCCGCCAACGCGTGCGCTGATTTTTTCAAGCTTGTATGTATAACTTCCGTATGCACCCAAAACTCCGGTAGTGTGAAGCATTTTTTTATCAACTATACCAGCTATTGATTCCCACACACTTGAACTAAAATTAAAGAGTTTGTAATCGTTTTCACTTTGATTGTGGCGGTAGATGTATTTTGCACCTATTTCAATGACATGTTTTTTGTTAAATGGTTCGGTATAGTCGAGCTGGAAGGTTTGTTCTGAACCCGAAGAATTGCTTCTAATGTGTTGCTTGCGGTCAAAATAATTGATTACATTCTCAATATCAGTATAGTTGTCGCTTCCGCGTGGCGAGTAACTTGCCTTGTAGGATGTTGTGAGCAGCTTATCTTTCTTTTTGAACGATCGCTGATAGTCCAGGCTGCCTTCGTATCCACCCCAGATTCCTTTCATATCGGCCAGGTTGTTGTACATTTGAGTGGTGTCCTGCATCTGCGAACGCAGATTCGTACTTCCGGTAGTTTTGCTGTTGTAGCCGCCTCCAAACCCGTTTCCGCTCAGTGTGAAAAGGTTCAGCGAATCAAGTTCATAGCTCACGCTCAAACTTCCGTAACGGAAATTCCCCGTGTTTTTTCCTTCGCTTTTCTGGCTGAAATACATGTAATCAGAAGAATTAAAACTCTCTCGGTTTGTTTCGGTGGTAATTCCCGGATTCCGAAACATTCCCTGATTCAGGTTGGTTGTAATGCCCCATTTCCCGACTTTTGTGGAAAAATAAATGCCACCGTTTAAGGCTCCGTAATTGTCAACACCTGCTCTCACGGTTCCGGTATAGCCTTTCAGCGAACTTTCGGTTACGATGTTGATAATTCCGGCCAACCCTTCTGCCTCATATTTTGCGCCCGGCTCGGTAATTACTTCAATGCTTTTTACGGTATTGGCCGGGATGCTTTTCAGCACCTGAGCCGGATTGCTCGATATCATGGTGGTTTCTTTTCCATTCATCAAGATCTTGAAGTTCGACTGACCTTTTACCTGGATATTTTCATCACCATCTACGGTTACCATCGGCACTTTCCGCAGCATGTCGAGCGTGTTCGATGTTTGAGATTCCGGATCCGATTTCATGTCGTATGAAATTTTATCCATATCTACTTTCACCAGAGGCTTTGTGGCTGTTACAGTTACTTCTGCAAGCATTTTATCATTGGCCGAAAGCTTTATTTCGCCCAGATCAATTATTTTGTTTGAAAAATCGCTGACTACAAGGGTAGCGGGTTTCATGCCTACAGCTTCGAATTTCAGAACAATCTGGTCCGAAGAATTTACTGAAAGTTCAAATTTACCCTGAGCATCGGCTGCCACGCGCTTGAAAGGCATAGCGGGCATTTTTGTTTTTGACGCCGAAATAGTAACAAAAGGAATTGTTTCGGTGGAAACTGAATCGATAACTGTACCTTTGATATTGAAAAAGGATGCTGAATTTGGAACCTGAGAGAAGGTTGAAAAAATACACACAACTGCTAGTAGCAGTGTAATTGACGCTTTTTGCATAATTGATTTAAATAATTGTGCAAAAGTAGTGTAATTGCCTTAAAGAAATGGTTTGATGCAGGTTGTTATTTTCGGAAATTAAGTATAATTAATAATACAAAAACAAATGATGGGGATTTTCTTACTGAGAATGGAGAAATAAACCGCAAATAAGGATAGCTGAGAAGAAAACTGCCAGCCTTCCACCGTAGGAAAGCTGACAGCAGGTATGTTTGTAACGTGCAATTCTCAAATAG
>JAGPGR010000143.1 GCA_018055865.1 Paludibacteraceae bacterium
GCTCGGAGTAGGCATTGGCCAGTTCTTTGCCGTTCACCATCAGCTCAAAGCGTTCGGTGAGTTCGGAATTGGTGCGGTGAAGTTTACAGAGCGGGCTCATTTCGCGTGGATAATCAGTGATGAAGGTGGGCTGAATGTAATTTCCTTCGCATTTTGCTCCGAAAATCTCGTCAATCAGTTTCCCTTTGCCCATGGTGTCGTTTACTTCGATATCCAGCTTTTTACACACCTCAAAAAGCTGTTCCTCGTTCATGCCGTTGATGTCGATGCCGGTAAATTCCCGGATGGAATCAATCATGGATATGCGTTTGTAAGGCGTTTTGAAATTGATCATGTTTTCGCCCACCTTTACCAGGGTGGTTCCGTTCACATCCAGTGCTATTTTTTCGAGCATATTTTCGGTGAATGTCATCATCCAGTTGTAGTCCTTGTAAGCTACATAAATTTCCATGGCTGTAAATTCCGGATTGTGCGTACGGTCCATTCCTTCGTTGCGGAAGTTTTTGGAGAATTCGTACACTCCTTCAAATCCGCCCACAATAAGACGTTTCAGGTAAAGTTCGTCGGCTATGCGCAGGTAAAGTGGTATGTCCAGTGCGTTGTGGTGAGTGGTAAACGGACGTGCGGCAGCGCCGCCGGGTATAGCCTGGAGAATAGGTGTTTCCACCTCAATGTAATCCTGCGCATTGAAATAATCGCGCATGGACTGATACACGCGTGTACGTTTGATAAAAATATCTTTCACACCTTCGTTCACCACCAGATCCACATACCGCTGCCGGTAGCGCTGCTCCGGATCTTCGAATGCATCGTAGGCCACTCCATCCTTGTATTTTACTATTGGCAGCGGCCTGAGCGATTTACTCAGCACCGTAAGTTCACGGGCATGAACACTGATTTCACCCATCTGGGTTCGGAACACAAACCCTTTGATACCTACAAAATCGCCTATGTCGAGCAGTTTTTTGAAAACCGTGTTGTACATCTCGGGTTGCGCTTCCGTGTTAATATCATCGCGGCTTATATACACCTGAATGCGTCCTTTGCTGTCCTGAAGTTCAATAAAGGAAGCCTTGCCCATAATTCGGCGGCTCATGATTCTTCCGGCTATGCAAACTTCCCGTTTGGGTTCCTGTTCGTCGCTGAAGGAAGCTTTTATTTCAGATGAAAAAGCGTTGGTTGGATACTCCGCTGCAGGGTAGGGGTCGATGCCCATGTTGCGCAACTCGCTCAGACTCTGGCGCCTGAACAGTTCTTGTTCGCTTAATTCTAAACTCATTGTTAGTCGATTCTGTTAATTAAGTTTATTAGTCAATTAGCCAATTAGTTAATTCGTTGATTAGTCTGTTATCTATTAGTTGGTAATCCAAACATTCAAACATTCTTAAGTCCCCTTTTGGGGCATTTAGGGGGCCAAACATCCAAATATTTAACCCTAAACGGACTGCAAAGTTACAAAAAAAGTGTGAAAATTTCAGCTCATACTTATTTATTCACGTCAACGCTTGTTTTTAAGTGTCTTAAATGGATAAAAAAAGAGAGTATTCTTTCAGGATACTCTCTTTCATGAAGTACTAATTCGTTTTACTCTTTGATTATTTTACTTGTCAGCTGTTTACCATTGTCCAGTGTAATATTTACAATGTACATACCGCGCGGTAATGGCGCTGTTTCCACAGAAATAATTTCAGTGTTGGGTTGAATGTCAACCACGTGTTGTCCGATAGAATTTAGCAGCACTATTCGTTTCATTTTATCACCTGCCTCAATGGTCAGTTCATGCTGTACCGGATTTGGGTAAACCCGTAGACTGACTTCAGCACTCATATCTGAAATGGCTGTGGACTGACCCACCATATTGGCATCCAGCCAGGCAAGCCGGGTAGTTATCCAGTTTTTGAACTTGGTAATATCTCCCGCAAATGTAGTTGGCTGATAGTCAATCTCGGGTGCCCCGACGTTTTTCCCCAGTGTTTTCCATTTTTTCTCATGACGTATCTGGGCTTCTGCAAGCAGATTGGCTACTGAGTCAATGTAATTATTGATGAAGGATTGGCTCAGAATGGTTTTACGCAAAGTGAAATACCTGTCGTTGATGGCATTGGCAAAATACGGATCCTGCAGCATTCTTACCTCCCAGGAAGGAGGTGTCGGCGAAACGTTACATTCGTTTATTTTGTATGCCCAGCCGGTACCGTTTGTATTACTCAGAAAATAACAATCATTCATGTTTTTCCAGGCCCAGTCGTAATCCCATACCGGACCGGAATAAATTTTCATGTCCTTGCTGTCTTTGTCTTTGTAGAAAAAACGGCTTTTCTTGTAAGCATCCACATTTCTCGACAATTCGCCAATGATGAAATAATCAACAAATGAACTGACGTCGAGATATTTGCGGTAACCATTTACCGGATCTTTGAAATTGGCTCCGTAAAGCGCTGATTCTACTGTGTTTACGTGATTTTTGATATACTCTTTCTGGGCATCTATCAGGTCGGTAGCTTTTGGCACATGATACACAAATCTTACTTTTCCTCCCGGACGATTGACAGGAGAGTAACTGCTTGTCCAGTAAGTGCCGTATCCATCGTCATAGTCTGTTTTGAAAATATAACCGCCTGTCACGTCATCGCCCGCATCGTCCAGCATGGTGAGTTTGGCTATATTTACCCGGGAAGGCTTGCCTTGCTTTATCTTTTCTCCATATAGGTAAATGCCCTGATACTGGTCGTTCATTACTACTTCACAATGTCTCATCCTGGGTGCGTAATGTCCCATTTTTCTGAATAATTCAAAAGCCAGGGTATTTCGCATATACACCTTGTCGTTGTAGTTGGAGAGCAATACCCAGTCATTGTCGGCAGGCATACCGAGCAACGAAACGTTCAGATTGGCTCCTGTCATGTCGCGTGTTTCCAGTCCGTAGGGTTTTTGCGGAAAACCGGCAGAAGAAGCACCCCTTATTTCGATTCCGATTTTACCATCATACACATTGCCCGGATCTGACAGATAGTTCGGGGACTTGTCATCGTGAAAAATGATTTTCATGTCGGCCGGAATTTTGGGTTCGTCAATAATTGAAGCACCATTGGTGTTGATCACAACTACAGGAAGATTGGATGACGTAAAATCGGGAGTAATTCCCGATAAATCGGGCTCAACAAACCAGGAAGGTGTAGGCCTGAAAATAACAGAAGCATCCCGAATGGCAAACGAAAGATACGCATTGGATGACATATCGGATGATGTGTAAGAACTGTTGTGTACCTGAATAGCTAAAACATTCTGCCCGGGTTTCAGACAAGTGCGAAGTGTGGCTTTGGATATCAGAAAACTCTCGGGCGACCCGCCGGCATACATGGTGGCCTCATGATTCGCCCCAAGTTGATTGAATGCCGGATTATCACCTTTGACCCCGATGCCCAACCGTGCAATTTCGATGTCGTTGATATAGGCTACAAAAGCATCGTCTACATCCATTTGGAGATATCCGAATGAAATTTTACTGGTGTCAGGGATGTTGATTTTGATCCGAAGGTACACAGATGGAGGATACTGATAAGCTGGAGCTGCATCCTGTTCGATGTTGGTATTATCATCGTCGTCGCCATATCCGAATCCGCCCTGACCTGACTTCCAGAGTGAATCGTCAAAATTCAGTTGACGCCACAGATCATTTGGTTCGGATTTTCCGGAGAAATATTTCCACATGTCATTGTTGAATACAGCCGTTTCCCAATGATGAATTGTCTGAGCAATGCCGGAGAAAACGATGGTAAGCATAAAAAAAAACAATATGCCAACGTGTTTTTTCATAGTAAAATAAATAGTGATAGACAGGTTAAAATTGTGGTGACCACAATTCAGGTGCAAATATACTCATTTTATGAAAAGCTGACAAATCTAACCAAACATATAACACGTTTGAGTTGTAGTTTTGTGAAAAATTCATTTTTCATACCTCAATGGTATTCTTTTTATTTGTAAATTTGCAAATCTTACTAAAAAGGAAAATCAAAATTTATACAATGCCCTCATTAAAAGAACTTTTCAAAAAAGCTACCGGTTCGAATGCCGATACAGAAGTCAGACTGACCGTATCCGGCTCCAACAGAAAATATTTCCGTTTGGAAAATAAAGATATTTCGTTGATTGGTGTGGTGGGAACTTCGGCCGAAGAGAACTATGCCTTTATAGAAATGTCCAAACATTTCAGGTCTAAGGGATTGCCCGTTCCTGAATTTATTATCAAATCCGATGATAATCTGATGTATCTTCAGGAAGACCTCGGTAATACGGTGCTTTTTGATTATTTGAGAAAAGGCAGACTGACACGGGTATTCAGCTCGGACGAAAAAGAATTGCTGCACAAAACGATGCACATGCTGGCCAAAATTCAAATGAAAGGGGCTGAAGATTTTGATTTTTCCATTTGCTATCCGCAGCCCGAGTTCAACAAACGTTCGGTGCTTTGGGATTTTAATTATTTCAAATACTGTTTTCTGAAAGCAACGGGGCTGGAATTTCAGGAAAATCGCCTGGAAGACGATTTTGACCGCTTTGCCGACAAATTACTGGAGGCACCGATCGATTGTTTTATGTACCGCGATTTTCAAAGCCGCAATGTGATGATAAAAGACGGTAATCCCTACTTTATCGATTATCAGGGCGGCCGAAGAGGACCGGTCTATTACGATGTGGCTTCGTTTCTCTGGCAGGCCAAAGCTCAGTATGGAGCCGACCTGCGCGGGGAGTTGCTGGAAACCTACATCCGGTCGCTCAGCGAGCATAAAGAGGTCAACATTGCCGAATTCAGAGTAATGCTCGATCATTTTGTGCTTTTCCGTCTGCTTCAGGTGCTGGGTGCGTATGGTTTCAGGGGCTATTTTGAGAAAAAACCGCATTTCCTGCAAAGTATACCCTATGCGCTCGAAAATCTGCGCGAAGTGATGGATCACTGCAATTTCAATCAATTCCCTTACCTGATGAAGGTATTGAAAGAAATGGCAGCCCTCAAGCAATTTCAGGAAGTGAATCTGGATAAACCCCTGGTTGTAACCATATATAGTTTTTCCTATAAAAAAGGAGTTCCGAATGATGATTCCGGAAACGGTGGTGGATTTGTGTTCGATTGCAGAGCTGTGAATAATCCCGGAAAATACGAACGCTTCCAGTCGCTCAACGGACTGGATGCACCGGTCATTCAATTTCTGGAAGAAGACGGTGAAATACTGAAACTGCTCGATAACGCCTATTCCATGGTCGATACTTCGGTAAAAAGATATATGGACCGAAAATTTACCAATCTGATGGTTTCTTTCGGATGCACGGGCGGACAACACCGTTCGGTTTACTCGGCTCAAAAAATGGCCGAACATATAAGCCGAAAATTTGGTATAGAAGTAAATCTGGTTCACCGGGAGCAGAACCTCGAGCAACGATTCGAAAGACGGTAAAACAACCCACTCAGCACCTTGCAACACTTTGCATGATGTTAATTTGTATCATTTCAGCATGATTTAATCTTTTTTGGCAGCAGATTATACTTTATTTATCCGGTTCATTCT
>JAGPGR010000144.1 GCA_018055865.1 Paludibacteraceae bacterium
CGCCACCCAGGTAATGGGAGCCAGTTTCCGAAATACAGGTGAAATCTGCGAACTGGCAGGATGTGATTTGCTCACCATTTCACCTGCTCTACTCAAAGAACTGGAACAAGCGGAAGGCACACTGGAAAAAAAACTGGATACTGAAGCAGCCGTAAAGATGGATATTGAGAAAATAAGCCCGGATGAAAAAACATTTCGCTGGATGATGAACGAAGATGCGATGGCTACCGAAAAACTGGCCGAAGGAATCCGCAATTTTACGAAAGATCTGGTGAAACTCGAAAAACAGATCATCAAATTACTATGATTAATCTGAGCAGAATGAATTTACGAAAAATACTCTTCATTTCGTTACTTTTAATGAGTGTAAACATACAGGCTCAGGTGAGTTTCTTTGTGGAAGCTTCCGGAAATGCCTCGTTAATAGCTGAATATTACGCCACACAAATTACAGAATTCGAAAATTCTGACCGTCTGGGTTACACGAAATTCCTCAGCAATACTTATGGAGGAAGCTACAGCAATAAACCCGGAGCCGGTCTGACAGCCGGTTTACAGTACTTCATAAAGCAGGGAAACATCAGTTTGGACGCCGCAATAGATTTCAACAATGTAAATTTTCATCAAACACTGACGACATACAACTACTATTTCTATCAATCAACTACGGATTATAAAATCGAGAACGCAACGAACCCTGCTCCTGTAAGAACCGAAAAAGCAGATAGCCACAGCCAGTATTTGCTTTCTTTGCCGGTTTCGTTTTCATACTATTTTCTGGAAAAGAATTTATCGGTAAGCCTGGGGCTCGTGCCCGGTCTGCTGGTGTACAGCACCGGCGGAAACGGCGCATCAACCGATTTCAATAAAACTCAGGTAGGTATTCAGGTGCAACTCAGGTATCAGTTTGTGCCCCAATGGTGGCTTATGGCTGGTTTTCAGGAATACAGCACAAAGCTCTACGATGCTTCATTGAAACAAAGTTTCTCCAACCTGCGACTGATGAAACTGGGTGTGAAGTACGATATTTAGATCAGGAGAAAACCTTAAATTACAATCCTTTTATCTCAAATTCATCGGCATCTTTCCAGAATGCATATTTTTCACGAAACTGATTCAGTTCGTTTACGGAAATTTCATCTGTAAGTATGCCCCGGGCACATTCAGGGAAATTCACCAGTTCGCTTCCTTTGAAATCGAGCAAAACCGAATGACCTGAATAGGTAATGTTATACCCGTCGACTCCTATCCTGTTCACTCCGCACACAAAAGCCTGATTCTCAATAGCCCGTGCCGGCAGCAATGTATCCCACGCATCCATGCGAACATGTGGAAAACTGGCTGTATAAATGAGCAAGTCATATTCATTATTCCGGTTGCGCGACCACACAGGGAACCTCACATCATAACAAACCAGCACACAGATATTCATTCCGCAATAATCGACCAGTAAACGGCTGTTTCCGGCCGAAAAATACCGGTGTTCGCCTCCTACGGTGAAAAGATGACGCTTGTCGGCTGTATGAATTTTTCCATCGGGATACACGAAAAATGCTCGGTTGAAGATGTAGTCGTCGTCCCTGGCAATAAAACTGCCGGTGATTGCCATTCGGTAATTCACTGCCCATGATTTCAATTTTCTTACCGTTTCACCATCCATTGTTTCGGCCAGGTCGAGCCTGTCTGTGCAAAATCCGGTAGAAAACATTTCGGGCAGCACAGCCAAATCTGTTTTACCCGAAAGAGATGCCAGGTCTTTTTCTGTCTTCCGAAGATTGGATTGAATATCGGCCCAGAAGATGTCGGTTTGGATTAATGAGATTTTCAAACTGGTTGATTGATTAATTTGATAATTCGCTGAATAATTATGACGGAGAAATTGTAAATTGTTGATGCCTGCCGAACTAATGAAATCACTTTGTCAGGGGATTGGTTGGGATTAAAAAATTCTCCGGTTTTATGGCTTTTATTCCCCTGTAAAAATCATAAATATGGGCTAAATCGGCATTTTCGTCTCCGGTAGGATAGAAAACTTCTGTAATGCCCATTTCTTTATTTCCGAAATCGAGGTATGCCAGCTGAATAGGCACTCCGGCTCCCGTAGCTATGAAATAAAAACCTTTTTTCCATTCAGGATTGGGCTTCCGGGTTCCTTCAGGAGTTATTGCCAGATGAAATCGGGGTCGTTTCTCAAATTCCAAGACCATCTGCTGTGTCACCGACATGCGCTTGCTACGGTCAATAGGCACTCCGCCCATTGCTTTGAATAGTAATCCCATAGGGAAAAAAAACCACGATTTCTTCATCAAGAAACCGGCTTTTTTATTCAAAGACCAATAGAATAATTTTCCGATGATAAAATCCCAGTTGCTCGTGTGAGGAGCCACACAAATCACACTTTTCGGCGGTTCTGTAACCTTATAAACCGATTTCCAACCGAAAAGTTTTAATATAGCGCCGCTTAAATTCATACCGTAAGCTGTTAAAGTTTTCACAAAACTACTTATTTTCACTCAATCGACAAGTTGTTGATAACTATTTTCTGAAAATTAAGGGTAAATTAGTAATTTTGTAGAATGAAGAAGTGGAAGGTAAGAAGTCAAAACTCTCCCGATAGATATCGGGATTAGAACTCAGAGCTAAAGAATGGATTTTCTCAATGAATTAAACAAAAGTCAGTTAGATGCAGTAACCTACAATGAAGGTCCTTCGCTGGTGATAGCCGGTGCAGGCTCGGGCAAAACGCGCGTGCTAACCTATAAAATAGCTTATTTGTTGTCCAAAGGTGTGTCGCCGGCATCAGTTCTGGCGCTCACATTTACTAACAAAGCTGCCAAAGAAATGCGCAAACGAATAGGTGAACTGGTTGGCTATCAGACATCTCGCTACTTGTGGATGGGCACTTTTCACTCTATATTCTCACGCATACTGCGCAACGAGGCATCGCTCATCGGTTATACCAAAGATTTTACCATTTATGATTCATCCGACAGTAAAAGCCTGATAAAGAGCATTATAAAAGAAATGAAACTGGATGACAAGGTGTACAAGCCGGGTAATATCCATGCACGCATCTCTTCGGCCAAAAATAACCTGGTGACCGTTCAGTCTTACTTTGATAATCCGGATCATCTGAAGACAGACACACAGCAGCGTGTGCCACGTACAAGGGAAATTTATGCTGTTTACGCCAACCGGTGCAAACAGGCCAATGCGATGGATTTTGACGATTTGCTGCTGCAAACCAACCTGCTTTTTCACAACCATCCTGAAGCGCTGGCCAGGTATCAGGATATTTTCGGATACATTCTGGTAGATGAATATCAGGATACCAACTTTGCACAATACCTGATAGTAAGAAAATTGGCCGAAAAACACGAACGTATTTGTGTGGTGGGCGACGATGCGCAGAGCATTTACTCCTTCCGCGGAGCCAATATTGATAATATTCTGAAGTTTCAGCAGACATACAAGAATGTGAAACTCTTCAAACTGGAACGAAATTACCGTTCGACCAAAAACATAGTAAAAGCAGCCAACAGTCTGATAGACAAAAATTCGGAGCAAATACGCAAAACCATTTTTTCGGAAAAAGAAGAAGGCAACCTGATCGAAGTGTCGGCCGTGACGACTGATTTTGAAGAGGCTATCAAGGTGGCCAATGGCATTGGTAAACTCAGAGATAAAGAAAATCATTCCTTCAAGGACATTGCAGTACTGTATCGCACCAATTCGCAGTCGCGTGTAATGGAGGAAGCGCTCAGAAAGCAAAATATTCCCTACCGCATTTATGGCGGTTTGTCATTCTATCAGCGTAAAGAGATTAAAGATGTAATTGCCTATTTCCGTTTGGTGATGAACAAAGATGACGAAGAAGCCCTGAAGCGAATCATCAACTATCCGGCACGCGGCATTGGCGATGTAACGCTTGATAAACTGATCAGCACGGCGCAACTTCATGGCGTAGGTATATGGTCTGTGCTGCAGGATATGCTGAAATACAACCTGAATGTGAATGCCGGCACTGCCGCCAGGCTGGCTCAGTTCAGGGATATGATTGATGTATTCGCTGCTCAGATTACCACGCTGAATGCCTACGAACTGGCCAGCAGCATAGTAAAAACAACGGGAGTGCTGGCCGATGCCATCAACGACCGTTCTGCCGAAAGTTTGAGCCGGATTGACAACGTGGAAGAACTGCTGAAAGCCATTTACGAATTTTGCGAAAATAAAAAGAAGGAAGAAAGTGTCGAATTAGTTCCGCTACCCGAATTTTTGTCGGAAGTTTCGCTTCTAACCGATCAGGATACCGATAAAGATGAAAACGATGATAAAGTTACACTGATGACCGTTCACGCAGCTAAAGGACTGGAATTCAGAAGTGTATTCATTGTTGGTATGGAAGAGCAGTTGTTTCCTTCACCCTACGCCGAAACTGCCCGTGAGCTGGAAGAAGAACGGCGCCTGTTTTATGTAGCCATAACCCGCGCTGAAGAAAATTGCTTTATAAGTTACTCAAAATCAAGGTTCAGAAACGGGCAAACGAATTTTGCAAACCCGAGTCGATTTATGAAAGACATTGATACCCATTTTCTGAAATACAGCGATGAGGTGAGTTTTTCGTCCGGTTCCGGTTCGCTCTTCAACCGCTGGAACGACGATGTGGACGTGGAGCGAAACCGCTTTAGGCAGAATCCCTTCAAATCTCCTGCTGCCAGCACTTTCAAAGAGCCGGAAAAGCCCCGGAAACTAAAAAAAATAGATGCGGTTCAACCTGTGAAAACACCTGTGGTGAATGAGAACTTACCGGTAGGGACTTTTGTGAAACACGGAATATTCGGAATTGGGAAGGTGCTGGAGACATCACTTGTAGACGGTAACGAAAAAGCAGAAATTGATTTCGGCGAGAAAGGCGTAAAATCATTGCTGCTGAAATTTGCAAAGCTGGAAATATTGAAATAAAACGATTTAAATTGACAAAAAAATTTTATCTTTGTACGAACTAAAAATAAAAAAACAGAAATTAATATGGCTAAGAACAAAGAAGAATCCACCATTCCTGAAAACGAGAAACTGAAAGCGTTGCAACTGGCAATGGACAAAATTGGTAAAGATTACGGCAAAGGCGCCATCATGCGCATGGGCGATACTGAAGTGATAGATGTAGCAGTAATTCCGACCGGCTCTGTGGGATTGAATATTGCGATGGGCGTAGGCGGATATCCGCGCGGACGTGTAGTAGAAATTTACGGACCGGAATCTTCGGGTAAAACCACACTGGCTATTCATGCCATTGCCGAAGCTCAAAAAGCGGGTGGAATTGCAGCATTTATTGACGCAGAGCATGCTTTCGATCGTTATTATGCCGAAAAACTCGGAGTGAACACCGACGATTTGCTAATTTCTCAGCCCGATGACGGCGAGCAAGCTTTGGAAATTACCGATCAGCTGATCCGCTCTGCAGCCATTGACATCATAGTAATCGACTCTGTGGCTGCACTTACTCCCCGAAAAGAGATAGAAGGCGATATGGGCGACTCGAGCATGGGTCTACAG
>JAGPGR010000145.1 GCA_018055865.1 Paludibacteraceae bacterium
TGTGGTTTTCTGCAAAAGGCTGTCCTTGAAAAACGTAAATTGCTGCACTTCGTTTTCCACATATCCGGTCAATCCAAAACGCATCAACCGGTTAAATTCTTCGGCCAGATTGATGGATACTAAATTTGTAAGCGTACGTACAGCGGCAGTATCGTTGGTATTATTAATCGAATCGTAGGTATTTTCGTAAAATTTTCTTTCCAGCGTAGGTTCATAATACCGTTTTTTCATCTCTTCAAACTTTATCATGTGCCCGAATCGGGTAACCGGAATATATTCATAAGCTGTAGAATCTTCGGTGACTTTCACTTCCCGGTTTATACCTATACTGTAATTATGATTATAGAAAAAAGTGTTTTTTCTAAAAGCAGAATATCCACGAATAAATGTTGGCATATCTTTGGTCTGAACATCCACATTCGGGTTGTTGAGCAATTCCAGATTACTCAAACCGCCGTTTTCATGATTGTAATGATTATTCACTGCAGCCAGCCCGTAAGCTGAATAATGCTTACCGGAATAGCGGCCGAAAATGCTGCCCGAAAATCGTTTTGCTGCCTGATTGGCATACCGGCCTTTCGAACTCAGGAAATCGAGGTTGAGACCGAAGTTGGTTTTTTTGGAAGGACTGCCCGTATAAAGAAATTTGACCTGTTCTTCTTTGCTCACAGCCGGCCCTCCGGTCAGATACGTGAGATTGGTATAGGGAAAATTGGCGTCATAAAACAAAGCAGCCGGAACATCCATCAGATAAGGCTTGTAAGCATCTTCAAAAATAAAATCGGTGCCCTGAGGGCGTTTCATATATAGTTTCGACTGTATGGGCGAACCGTAATTGGCATTGTATGAATTGTCTGCGCTGAATCTCTCGATGATGTTATTCTCCTGAAAATTGAGGCGGGCAGTATCCAGAGGCACTGTATCGGGTATAGCAAATTGTTCGTCAATGTGCCATGCTTTCACAAACTTTATTTTGACCGGGCTTGCTTTCTCAGGGCTTGCTTTCGTCGGGCTTTGGGCGAAAAGCAAACCCGTTAAAAAAAACAGACCAAAAAACAGAAAATATTTCTTCATCAGCTATTCCTATGCATTTATTGAATCGCAAAGATACGAAATGAGTTTGAAAATTGCATGTTTGATGTTTGAAAGTTTGGATGTTTGACAATTATTGGATAGAGATTTTGATTTATTAACAAGAAAAATAGTCATTGAATGAGCTACATTAGACTTCGCTCAGCAACATCCCTGTCAACCAGGCAATCAAATATCCAAATATCCAAATATCCAGGCATCCAAACATGCATACTTCCAAACAACCCATCAATTTTTCCCAAAGTTTGTTTTGCTAATCAAAGAATTATTCCTATCTTTGCACCCACTTTATTAAAATTAGTTACAAACCATTAAACAGGTAAAAAACAGTATGTTAAATCATTATGAAGCCGTTTTCATTTTAACTCCCGTTTTGTCTGATGTTCAGATGAAGGAAGCGGTAGATAAGTTCAAAGCTGTCCTGACCGACAACGGAGGAATTATCACAAATGAAGAAAACTGGGGCATGCGCAAGCTGGCTTACCCTATTCAAAAAAAATCGACAGGATTTTATTCCCTGTTGCAGTTCGATGTTGAACCCGCAGTAATCGCTACACTCGAAACTCAGTTTCGCCGCGACGAACGTGTGCTTCGTTTCTTAACTTTCCGTCTCGACAAGTACGCTTACGAGTACGCCGAAAAAAGAAAAAACGTGAAATCACAACCCAAAGAAGTGAAAGAAGAAAAAGTAACCAGGAAAGAAGTTAAAGAAGAAACTAAAGAACAGGAGGCATAAACCATGGCACAAGGAGAAATCAGATATTTGAATCCACCTACCGTGGATATTAAAAAGAAAAAATATTGTCGTTTCAAAAAAAGCGGAATCAAATACATTGATTACAAAGACGCAGAATTTTTGAAGAAATTCCTGAACGAACAGGGAAAAATACTTCCCCGTCGTATCACCGGCACTTCGTTGAAATACCAACGCAAAGTAGCTCAGGCAGTTAAGAGAGCACGCCATTTGTCGTTGCTTCCTTATGTAACTGATATGATGAAATAATAAAAAGGAGAAAAAATTATGGAAATTATATTAAAAGAAGATGTAATCAATCTGGGTTACAAAGGTGATATAGTAAAAGTGAAAGACGGCTACGGACGTAACTTTTTGATTCCGACCAAAAAAGCCGTTATCGCCAGTGAATCTGCCAAAAAAATGTTGGCAGAAGACAACAGACAACGCGCTCATAAATTTGAACAAATCAAAAATAACGCCGTTGAACTCAGCGAAAAAATTGCTGCATTGGGCATTCTGACAATTGGTGCTAAAACAAGCTCAACAGGCAAAATCTTTGGTGCTGTAGGCCCAATCCAAATAGCAGAATCACTCGAAAAAGCCGGTGTAACTGTGGATAGAAAAGTAATTGCCCTCAAAGAACCGATCAAAGAAGTGGGTTCATATACAGCTACAGTAAAACTTCACAAGGAAGTTTCTGCTGAAATCTCATTCGAAGTGGTTTCTGAATAAGTTCCTTTCGATTCAAAATCCCCTGAAAAGCCGATATGCTTATAATAAGTGTATCGGCTTTTTTTTTAACTCCAATTTCGTAAAATGAAATTCAAACGAAAACAAACCATTTTTCAGCTGATTGCTTTTTTTTGTATAAAAGTAAAACTTAAGCATTTGCAAAAGTATTAACCTGTAACATGATTCCGGTCACAACGGTTTTTTCACCTGCTAAATCAGCCTTTTCACTGAAATTGTAGTAATTTTATGAAAAGTATTTTTATTTTTGTGAATTACAGGCAGTCAACATGAAAAAAACGACTTCGACAATAACACGCTTCCAGTTTATCGAAATAATCATTTATGCAATTATTTGGTTGACCGTGATATCAATCCCGTTTTTCCACCACAGAAGTAACAACGTAATACTTTGGGACCGGATTTGTGAGGAATGGGTGAAGATGGCCGCCTTGTTTATCATTTTTTTACTCAATGTTACAGTGCTGGTTCCCCGGTTTCTTTTTACCAGAAAATACCGCCATTATATTGCAGTTGTTGTGCTTATGTTCAGTGTTGTAATTCCCGCAGCTGTCTGGTCTGAACTGAAGGTTGACCGCTACTTCAATGCCAATATGCCCCCGATGGAAATTCGCTCGGGCCTGCCCATGGAACTGGGCACTTCGATGCCGGTGCCCGAAGGATACAGATTGAAAAAAACCACCAACGAGCGAACTCCCTTCAGCATTTTTGCCGACTTACTTATTTTCGCTGTTTTGCTCACAGGTGCCAGCACCACGCTCAAACTCACTTCCAGGTGGATAACAGAAGAAAACCTGCGGCGCGAAATAGAAAAAGAGCAACTGAAAACAGAACTCACGCTGCTCAAATATCAGGTAAGTCCTCATTTTCTGATGAATACGCTGAATAATATTCACGCTCTGATTGATCTGGATGTTGACCGGGCAAAAGATGCAGTCATAAAACTATCGTTACTGATGCGCTATTTGCTCTACGACTCGGCTCACGGCAAAACCACCTTGCGCAAGGAGCTGGATTTCATAGAAAGTTATATCTCACTGATGAAAATAAGGTATCCGAAAAACGTGGTGGTAGAATACGCAGTACCCACCGAAATTCCCGATATCAGCATTCCGCCCATGTTGTTCATTTCATTTCTGGAAAACGCATTCAAACACGGTATCAGTTACCGGGCCGAATCATACATTCATTTCAAACTGGACATTGCGGCAGGCAACATTATTTGTCAAATCCGCAACAGCAAGCACAAAACGGGAGTTGAGCCGACATCAGACACCAAAAAATACTCCGGCATAGGGCTGACCAATATCCGTAAAAATCTGCAATTGCTCTATGGCGAAAGCTATACGCTGAATATCAGCGATAAGCAGGACGAATTCGAAGTAAATCTAACACTGCCATTACATCATGAAAGTTAAATGCATTGCAGTAGATGACGAACCGCTTGCACTCGATCAGATAGGTTCATACGTTCAGAAAACACCGTTTCTGGAGCTGATTGCTGTTTGCCAAAATGCGTATGAGGCATTGGAAGTTCTGAAGGAAAAAGAGGTTGACCTGATGTTTATTGACATAGATATGCCCGATATTAGCGGACTTGACCTTGTAAAATCGTTGGTAATAAAACCGCAGATAATATTCACAACAGCTTACAGCGAATATGCATTTGAGGGATTTCAGGTTGATGCCATTGACTACTTGCTCAAGCCGATAAATTATGCCGCTTTTCTGAAAGCCGCCAATAAATCGAAAATATGGTTCGAGGCAAATTCTCCCGAAAAAGCGGAACTACAAACGAAGACAGATCGAAAAGAAATTTTTGTGAAATCAAATTACAAAGTGGTACGCATTATTTTGGCCGAGATCAGTTACATCGAAAGTGCCAATGAATACATCAAAATCTTTCTGGATAATCAGGAAGTCATAACCACTTTCATGCGTCTGAAAACTATCGAAGAGTTGCTCCCTGAAAGCGATTTTATGCGGGTACACAAATCCTTTATCATCAACCTGAACAGAATTCAGGCAGTGGACCGGAACCGGATTTTTATCGACAAAAAGAAATATATACCTGTGGGAGAACAATACAAAGTTATTTTCAACAATTACATGGATGACAACTTTCTGAATGCAAAATAAATAGCAGCAAACACACTCAGAGCATACAGTTATACTTTTTATTGCTGAAGATAACCTGAAAATAAGTTATACGCGAATTTTTCGGTTTATTATTAAAAAATGACAGGAAAAACCCAGTATCCAATGCCATGAAAACACGTTTTCTTCCTTTTCTACTGTGCTGGTTGATGTCACTTTCGCTGCAGGCACAACTTTCCAAAACCGTCACAACAACCACTCCGGGGACGTTAAGCACTTTTTTTACCACCACCGAACAAGCAACAGTCACCAATCTCACTATCAGCGGCAACATCGATGCCCGTGATATGGTTTTCGTACGTGATAAGTTGAAAGTAGTATCTGTAATCAATTTGAGCTCGGCTAAAATTTCACTTTATGTAGGAACCGCAGGTACGTATTCAGGCATTTCGCTGGTGTATCCGGCCAACGAGTTGCCTATGTACTCGTTTTATAACGCTAACACCAACACATTCAAAACCAGCCTGACTTCGGTTACGCTTCCCACCACCATCACGTCTATCGGTTACCTGGCATTTTATTATTGTTGGAACATTACCGGCACCTTTTCAATTCCTGCCACTGTAAGAAAAATCGGAGATTACGCCTTGTATGGCTGCTACGGCATCACCTCTTATTCGGTTGCAGCAGCCAACACCCGCTATGCTTCCTACGATGGCATGCTGCTGAGCAAAGCACAGGACTCGCTCTTTATCTGTCCCACTACCAAAGCAGGCGCTCTCTCCATAC
>JAGPGR010000006.1 GCA_018055865.1 Paludibacteraceae bacterium
GCATGTATGAGGTGGTAGAATAAGAAAAATCAGAAGAAAAATTAAGAAAGGATTAACGATTGGGTTAGTCCTTTTTTTTGTTAATGGATGGAGTAAAAAGAACCAACATAAGCGATTGTTTGGCAAATTGTACCCAAAATAGTAAATAAAAAACCTATACTACTGATATACAGCTGTATAGGTTTTTTTGTGGAGATTACCGGACTCGAACCGGTCACCTCGACACTGCCAGTGTCGCGCTCTAGCCAGATGAGCTAAACCCCCTGATTTCGATTCTAAGTGCAAAGATAACGATTTTTTGGAAATAAAATAGTAATTTTGTTCTAAAATAGAAAGAAAAAATATGCTGATTTATAACACAACCTATCTGGTGGCCGACCGCCAGTACGGACCATGGATCAAATGGCTTCTCGAAGTTCACATTCCGTTCATGCTTGGCTGCGGTTTTTGCAATCCGCAGGCTGCTAAAATTCTCACTGCCGACAACGAACAGGAAGGAACTTCCATAGCTGTGCAGTTTCAGATTCAGGATTTTCATCGGCTCAACATCTGGGATGAGGAATATGCAGGGACTCTGCTCAACGAACTATCGGAACGTTTCGGCTCAGATGTACTTTCTTTTACTACCTTAATGGAATTGCTGTAATCTATGGCTAAAGATCAGATAATTTTAGGAATTGATCCCGGAACCACTGTGATGGGTTATGGACTTATCCGCGTTTCGAAAAATCAGCCGGAAATGATAGCCATGGGTGTTCTGGAACTAAAAAAATACATCGACCATTATCATAAACTTCAAAAAATATTCATCCGGACACTCTCCCTTGTCGATGAATTCAAGCCGGAAAGTCTGGCCATCGAAGCACCTTTTTTCGGGAAAAACGTACAATCCATGCTCAAACTTGGCAGGGCGCAGGGCTCAGCTATTGCCGCAGCACTGTATCGCGACCTCCCGATATACGAATATGCTCCGTTGAAAATCAAAATGGCCATAACCGGCAACGGACGAGCCTCGAAAGAGCAGGTAGCTGATATGCTGCGCCGCTACCTGAAAATTTCGGAAGAAGAAATGCTGCCTCAGCTCGATGCAACAGACGGACTGGCTGCCGCTTATTGCCACTTCCTTCAATCGGGAAATCCAATCTTCGAAGGCGAATACAAAAGCTGGAAAGATTACATCAACAAAAATGAGGAGAAAGTGAAAAGCAATACCGGAAGGAAAAAGTGAAAATGAAAGTATCAGTTACGCTTGAAGTAACTGATACAAAGTTGGATTTTTTACCGAAAAAATTATTTTCTCAGCGCTGTAGTAATAAGAATCAAAAATTTACTTAATCGTCATCATCCAGCACTTCAAATGCGATTTTGGCATTGATGCGGTATTCTTTGATTTCACCATCTTCAACCACTGCCGATTGTTCCTGAATGTAAACAGATCGAATGGCTTTCAGTGATTTACTGGCAGCTTTTACTGCGTTTTTGGCGGCATCTTCCCAGCCGGAGTCTGACGAAGCTAATACTTCAATAACTTTTAATACTGACATAATAGATAAAGGTTTAATTGTTTGTGTATGAATTTATAACATTTCAAACCACTGAAAAGTTTCGCTCACCGTCATATTGAAAAAATCAAACCCCTTTGCCTGAAAGCAAAAGGGTTTGATTTTTTTTGAGTGAAATAGCTGAATTATTGTATCTCGAACAAAACTTCGTCCTGCATTACAGGAGTGCCTACAGTAGCGCAAACGCGCACAATGGTACCCGATCTTTCGGCCAGAATGTTGTTTTCCATCTTCATGGATTCCATTACCATCAGCACATCGCCTTCTTTGAATGTGTCGCCTGCCTTAACGCTGATTTTCAGCACGTTACCCGGAAGCGGAGCATTGATTGCTTTGGAACTTGGTTTGGCCGAAATAGGCATGGGAGCCAGTTTTTCTGCCACTTTGTTTTCGCCAGGTATGGTCTTGATGTCCTTGCGCACCAGGATGGGTGTTTTGGGAGTTTGTCTCTTTTTATGTATGTGAATAGAGTAGGGAGTACCGTTTACTTCTACTTCGGCTACATCATCGTCCACTTCTTTTACGACAACGTTGTATTCTTTTTCGTTTATTGAAAATTTATATTTCTTCATGAGTCATTTATTTTTTTATTCTTTATGTCAAAAAGGATTAACGCTGAGGGTTATTCATACTGTAAATTTTTGAACTCCAGGGTGAATAGCGTCGTTGGATGCGATCGATGGTAAGCACATTGCTTTCCTCATCGTGAATTTCTTCGCTCGAGTAAAGGTGCAATGCCAGAAAAGCTGCAACCAATTCGTCGTTTTCCGCTTCGTTTTCTGCAGATACTGCAGTTCCGCTTGCCGATTCCGACATAAAAGCTTCTTTCTGAGATGTCTGTTTTGCCTTTAATTTATTGTTTCTGTACACTAAAAAAGCCAAAACCGATAAAACCATCAGAAAAGCTATGATTATAAGTATTAATTCGAAACTTAAAAACATGTTTATTTTGTTTTTTGGGTTGATAGTTGATTATAAAGGCATATTTGCATGTTTGCGTGGAGGATTCAGTACTTTTTTGGTCTGTAAAGCCTCAAAAGCACGGATTACACGGAAACGGGTGTTGCGTGGCTCAATTACATCGTCAATGTAGCCGTATGCAGCTGCTTCATAAGGATTTGCAAATTTCTCCTTGTACTCGTTTTCTTTTTCAGCGATATAAGCTTTTCTTTCAGCTTCGTCGGTCATGGCTGCAATTGTTTTTCCTTCGAGTACTTCAATAGCTCCGCCTGATCCCATTACTGCAATCTCGGCAGTTGGCCATGCGTAGTTGAAATCGCCGCGAAGTTGCTTGCAGCTCATCACGTCATGTGCTCCGCCGTACGACTTGCGGATAGTAACCGTTACTTTCGGGATGGTGGCTTCGCCGTAAGCAAATAACAATTTAGCTCCGTTGATAATGATACCGGCGTATTCCTGACCGGATCCGGGAAGAAATCCGGGAACATCTACCAGCGTAAGTACCGGGATATTAAATGCATCGCAGAAGCGGACAAAACGGGCAGCTTTGCGTGATGCATCCACGTCGAGCACACCGGCCAGGTAGTTGGGCTGATTGGCTACAATGCCTGTAGAAGCACCGTTTAGTCGGGCAAAACCTACTATAATATTACGGGCATAATGGCGGTGAACTTCAAGAAACTCTCCGTTGTCCACTATTGCATGTATTACATCCTTCATGTCGTAGGGCTGATTCGGATTGTCGGGAATGATGCTGTTGAGCGAATCTTCCAACCGGTCAATCGGGTCTTTGGATTTGATTAGCGGCGGCTCTTCCAGGTTGTTCTGAGGCATATAAGAGATGAGCTTGCGGATAAGCATAGAGCCTTCTTCTTCGTCATCTACTTTGAAGTGAGTAACCCCCGATTTGCGTGCATGAACGTCGGCACCTCCCAGGTCTTCGGTTGTAATATCTTCACCAGTAACCGATTTTACTACTTTTGGGCCGGTTACGAACATATAGCTGTTTTGCTCGGTCATCAGAATGAAGTCGGTCAAAGCAGGTGAATAAACTGCGCCCCCGGCACAAGGACCGTAAATGGCTGAAATTTGAGGTACAACTCCGGATGCTAAAATGTTTCGTTGGAAAATTTCGGCATATCCGGCAAGTGAAGTTACCCCTTCCTGAATTCGGGCTCCGCCCGAATCGTTGATACCGATAATGGGAGCACCCATTTTCATGGCCATATCCATCACTTTACAGATTTTCTGCGCCATAGTTTCGGAAAGCGAGCCTCCGAATACGGTGAAGTCTTGTGCAAAAATGAATACAATGCGTCCGTCGATAGTTCCGTGTCCGGTTACAACGCCGTCGCCCATGTATTTTTCTCTTTCAAGGCCGAAATTTGTACTTCTGTGTGTCACGAACATATCCAGCTCTTCGAAGCTGCCTTCGTCGAGCAGCATATCGATTCTTTCTCGTGCTGTGAGTTTTCCTTTTTTGTGTTGTGAAGCAATTCTTTTTTCGCCACCGCCCAATTTGGCCTGTACGCGTTTTTCTATCAGATCTGCTACCTTTTCCTGGTTCTTCATGCGATAATTTTGTTTAACTTATTTTGTATTTGAATTAATATTTTTCTAAAGAGATTAATCCTGTTTGTTCGGATTTTCGCAAAGTTCGGTCAGCACACCGATAGTTGATTTCGGATGCAGGAATGCGATGTTCAGTCCTTCGGCTCCTCTACGTGGCTGTTTGTCAATGAGTTGCACCCCGTGAAGTTCGGTTGCTTCCAGTGCTTCTTTCAGACCGTCTTCCACAGCAAAAGCAATATGGTGAATACCTTCCCCTTTTTTCTCGATAAATTTTCCAACAGGTCCTTCGGGATCAGTTGATTCCAGCAGTTCAATTTTTGTCTGACCGATTTTCAGAAAAGCAGTTTTCACTTTCTGATCAGCCACTTCTTCTACTGCATAACACTCCAGCCCCAATACCTTTTCATAGAATGGTAAAGCGGCTTCAATACTTTTTACGGCAATGCCCAAATGTTCGATATGACTTAGTTTCATAACTAAATAAAATGATGAGTATGTTTTTAATTAACTATTAATTTTCTCCCAAAAAAAAGACGTATAATTACGGAAATATTTCCCTAATTATACGCTTGCAAAATTACTTAATTTAAACGGTATAGCAATGAAAGAAATTACTTTTTTAATGCATGGGGAAATCTGTTTTTTTATTGGTTCACAAACAAATTATTCGTAAGAAAAAAGAGTTTTTTTTAATCTGTTATTCACTTTTCATTTTGAAAACGAGTGCATACATTTTCATTTGTTTTACCATGGCCAGCAGTCCGTTGGAGCGGGTGGGCGAGAGATGCTCTTTCAGTCCGATTCTGTCAATAAAGTAGAGTTCGGTATTGACGATGTCTTCCGGAGTCTGTCCGGAAAGTACCTGAATAAGCAGTGAAACAATCCCTTTTACCAGAATGGCGTCGCTTTCTCCTTCGAAAACTACCTTTCCGTCCACCAGTTCGGCATTGAGCCACACGCGGCTTTGGCATCCTTCGATGATGTTTTGTGGTATTTTGTACTTTTCGTGCAGAGGTTGGAGCGAATTTCCCAGGTCTATCAACAGGGCATATTTGTCCATCCAGTCGTCAAACTGACTGAAGTCGGCAATGATTTGGTCTTGTATTTCGTTGATTGTCATATAAATATCTGCTCCCTATCTCCTCCTTAAGGGGGAAATAACTGAGCGTATTTTTTAGTTTATAAAAGTGAGATATAATGTTTTTTTTAATTAGTTATATTTTGAATTTACTGCTCCATAGGATGCGACCAATTCCCCTCATCAGTGGGTTCGGGGGGCCAACATATTCACCACCCTTTTCAGTGATTCAATAAAAGCATCCACTTCATCTTTCGTGTTGTAAAATGAAAATGATGCCCTTACAGTGCCCGGTATTCCGAGTTCGTCCATTAGCGGTTGGGCGCAGTGATGTCCGGTTCGAACGGCTATTCCGAGTTTGTCCAGCAGCATGCCGATGTCATACGGATGTATATTGCCAACCAGAAAAGAAATGACAGCACTTTTCCTGTCGGAAGTGCCGATAATTCTCATTCCGGCTATTTCCATCAATTTTTTGGTGGCATATTCAGTCAGTTCTTTTTCATAAGCGGCAATTCGTTCTATCCCTGTTTTCTCTATGTATTTCAGCGCTTCGGCCAATGCTGTGGAGCCGATGTAATCGGGTGTTCCGGCTTCGAATCTGAACGGCAGTTCGTTGTAAGTCGTTTTTTCGAAAGTTACGTTTTTAATCATTTCACCGCCTCCCTGATATGGCGGAAGTTTCCCGAGCCATGCGCGATTGCCGTAAAGCACTCCGATACCTGCTGGTGCGTACACTTTGTGACCGGAAAAAACGTAAAAATCAGCATCCAAATCCTGCATATCGACTTTGATGTGGGGAATGGCCTGAGCGCCGTCAATCAAAACCGGAATATCGCAGGCATGAGCTTTTTCTATGAACACTTTTACCGGATTTTCGGTGCCAAGTACATTTGAAACATGCGTGAGTGCCACTAATTTTGTTCTCTCGTTTAACAGTGTTTCGTATACATCCACTATCAGTTCGCCCTTTTCGTTCATCGGGATGATGCGCAGTTTCATCCCTTTTCGTTCGCAAAGCATCTGCCATGGTACGATATTGGAGTGATGCTCCATCACCGAAATGACAATTTCGTCACCTTCCCTGCATGCATATTCTCCAAACGAGAAGGCCACTAAATTGATAGCTTCGGTAGTGCCGCGGGTGAAAATGATTTCGTCAGAAGAAGCAGCATTGATGTATGATGCAACGGACCTTCGGGCTTCTTCGTGTGCCTCGGTTGCCTGTTGGCTCAGGTAGTGCACACCGCGATGAATGTTGGCATTCAGATGCTCGTAGCCATACATTATCCGGTCCAAAACCACTTTTGGCTTCTGGGTAGTGGCTGCGTTATCAAAATAAATCAGCGGTTTATTGTAAACTTTTTTTGTGAGTATGGGAAAGTCTGCTCTTAATTGCTCTATTTCCTGATCGTTCATGTGTGGATGAGTTACTTTTTTCAATACAAAATTACTGTTTTTTCATGAAAAAGATGCATTTAGCTCTCACGATATACAAACGTTCTTGTGTGAGGCATGTCCCAGATGCTTTCGTAGGTGTACGGTCCGCCCGGTATTACAGCAAATAAACCTTTGGCGTTGCGTGAGTTACGATTCAGTTTAGCCAATTCCGACATATCACTTTCATCCAATTGCACCTGCAACGACCTGTAATTTTCGTGGATTCGTTCCGTGTTTACAGATTTTGGAATGACTGCTGTGCCGCGCTGCATGCCCCAGGCAAGGATGAGCTGAGCTTCCGTGCAGTTATACTTTTGGGCAATGTTCACAATTACCGGATTTTTAGTCATCGTTTCGTCGGACTTCATCAGATGACGACTCCCGAGCGGCGAATAGGCTGTGACGATAATATTTTGACTTTTACAAAAATCAATCAATTCATCCTGCTGAAAATAGGGATGAGATTCCACCTGATTTACTTCCGGTTTTATTGTCGAATTTTCAATCAATTCGTTCAATTTCGGAATACTGAAATTCGAAACACCAATGTGACGGGTCAGTCCATATTCTTTCACTCTTTCCATCGCTTTCCAGGTATCGGTGAGTGGTATTTCATCCAGCGAAATAAGGTCATCGGCCGTTTTTGCCTGCTCGTTTCTGAAAGCGATGGGCCAGTGGATGAGATACAAATCGAGATATTCAAGTTGTAAATCTTTCAATGACTTCGCTATCGCAGGCTCTACCTGTTCAGGTGCATGAAAATTGTTCCACAGTTTGGATGTGATAAAAAGTTCTTCACGCTTGGCGATGCCTTCCGAAAAAACAAATTGCAACGCTTCTCCGATTTCTTTTTCATTTTTGTAAATGTAAGCGCAGTCGATATGCCGGTATCCGGATTTAACGGCTTCTATCACAGCGTCGTACACTTCTGTTGGTTTCGAAAGCCAGCTGCCCAGTCCTAGATTTGGCATTGTATCGCCATTTGAAAATTTCAATGTATTCATTTGATAGATAGTATGTTGTTATTTTATAATGCATTTAACCGATTTCGTTTTTATGAAAAAACCGGTTTGCAAAATAGTAACGAAATTTGTAGCTTTGTGGTTCAAATTTATGAAAAAAACACAAAAATGAGAAGAAACACGTTCGCACTTTGTCTGGCATTAATCTTTACAAGCATGTATGCTCAACAAAATTCATTCAGTACGCTCAACATTATCCCCGAGCCGGTTTCGGTAGTCGAAAAACAGGGCACTTTTACTCTCCCTGAAAAAGTCTCGGTACTACGACCATCAGGAAACGAAAATGATATTACCGTAAACTTTCTTACACAAAAACTGACGGAGATTGCGGGAAGAAAAGTTACAGTTAAAAACTACGGAAATGCAACTCTCCAACTCATACTGAATGTATCAAAAAATGCTTCAATAGGCGACGAAGGATATACTCTGGCGGTTACACCCCGTAATATTACCATCCGAGCCAATACTGCTGCCGGATTATTCTACGGAGTTCAAACGCTGATGCAGCTTTTCCCGCCTGAAATAGAATGCAGGCAACAACAGGGAAAAAGGGTATGGAAAATTCCCGCAGTTGAAATAACAGATTATCCGCGGGTAGGCTGGCGGGGTTTGATGCTCGATGTTTCACGCCATTTCTTCACAGTGGATGAAGTGAAGCTGTACATCGACAAGATGGTTCGATTTAAATACAACATGCTTCACTGGCATCTGACCGACGATGAAGGATGGCGCATTGAAATAAAATCGCTCCCTAAGCTGACAGAAGTAGGTGCCTGGCGGGTTGAAAAAACGGGTTGGTTTGGCAGTTTCTCGCATGCCGAAAAAGGTGAACCCACTACTTACGGAGGATTTTACACCCAGGAGCAGATCAAAGATGTGATAGCATACGCCAAAGAACGCCATGTGCAGATTATGCCTGAAATTGATGTACCCGGACACAGTTCGGCAGCGCTGGCTGCATATCCCGAACTGGCTTGTTTCCCTGAAACGGACGATAAATTTGTGAGAAACGGAGCACCTTTTCTCAACTGGAACACAGGTGGAAGACCCGCGGCCATTATGGAAAATACGCTTTGTCCGGCCAACGAAAACGTGTATGAATTCATGGATAAAGTGCTCACCGAAGTGGCCGCATTGTTTCCTTTCGAATACATACACACCGGCGGCGACGAGGCACCCTATACATTCTGGGAAAAAAGCCCCGAAGTTAAGCAGCTGATGGAACGCCAGGGGCTTAAAAATATGGCAGAAGTTCAGTCTTATTTCGGGAAGAGAGTAGAAAAAATCATTCTTGCCAAAGGTAAAAAAATGATGGGTTGGGACGAAATTCTGGAAGGCGGAATTACCCCAACAACCGCACTGATGAGTTGGCGGGGAATTAGTCACGGCATCGAAGCTTCAAAATCAGGACATTCGGTGGTGATGAGCCCGTCCAATTACGTTTACATCGATTTGATGCAGGGCGATGTTTCTACCGAACCACGTGTTTACAACTCCGTAAGACTCAATCAGACTTATAAATTCAATCCGATGCCCGAAGGTGCCGATGCCCGGTACATTCTGGGAGGTCAGGGAAATCTGTGGACCGAGCAAATTTACAACATGCGTCAGGCAGAATACATGACCTGGCCACGCGGACTTGCCATTGCCGAATCGCTTTGGTCGCCGGAAAGCAAAAAAGACTGGAACAACTTCATCCGGAAAACCGAAAACCATTTCGTCCGGTTTGACTTTGCCGAAACCAAGTATTCGCCTGCCATGTACGATCCGATAATCCGGGTAAAAAAAGAGGGTGAAAAATACCTGGTGGAGCTCACTCCCGAAATCGAAGGGCTGGATATTTACACCAGTTTCGATAATTCGGAACCCGATCGTTTCTATCCGAAATACTCGAGCCCGCAGTTGATCCCCGGCGATGCCGGACAGATGAAAATAACGACCTACAAAGGGAAAAAACGGGTCGGAAGAATGATGACTTTACGTGTAGAAGACCTGAAAAGCAGGGCCCGATAAAAAAACTTAAACAGCGGTTTCTTTTTGGAAGGCCGCTGTTTTGTTTTAGTTACATTTCTGACTGTGTAGTTTTAATCTTTCTTTAGAAAATAGACCAGCGAACTGCTGCTGCTTTCGTCTGAAAGAGAAGAAAAATAGCCTCCCAATCCACTCAGGATGCCTCTCAGGAACGGAAGTGATTTTCCGGCGTATTTTTCACTCATCATGGATATGTAAAAAGCGTCAAAAGGCATTTTTTTAATACCGGAAATGGAAAAACCGTGTTTGCGGGCCAGAATCTTCATTTGTTCGGCTCTGAAATGCCAGATATGACGGGGTACATCGTAGGCAGCCCAGAACTTTCCGTATTTTCGGGCATCGTAGGAGTCGCAGTTCGGTACGGCAATTATAAGCGTTCCGCCGGGTTTCAGCAGTTTGTAGAATTGCTCCATGGATTCATTCAGATGCTCCAAATGCTCCAGCACATGCCAGAGTGTAATAGTATCGAGTCCGTTAATTGCACCGGAACTGTTTTTTCTACTAAAATTTTCAATTGAATCATAAACCGGCAGTTGAAAATTCCTGCCGGCAAATTCACGGGCAGAATCGTTTTTTTCCACCACCGATACCTGCCAACCGCGACGCTGCATAGCATCGGCAAAATAACCGGTTCCGGCGCCCACGTCCAGCATTCTTCCTGTTTTCAATCCGGCATATTGCTCTATCCAGGCGGCTTTTTTTCTGAGCATGTATTGACGCACTTGATGGTATGTG
The DNA here is from genome assembly GCA_018055865.1 of Paludibacteraceae bacterium. GTDB lineage: Bacteria > Bacteroidota > Bacteroidia > Bacteroidales > Paludibacteraceae > UPXZ01. Next base: position 10,401 of record JAGPGR010000006.1, read on the forward strand.
TAGTTCATTATGCCTTTTTTAGTATCGCTGTGCGAAATGTAATCGGAGGTTTCGTAATATTTTCCCATCTCGTTTTCGGCCGGAAAGTCTTTTGTAATCCTCATTTTACATTTTTCGCATTCGACGATTTCAAATATTTCGCCGCTTACATAATGATCTTTGCAGTTGAGCACTTTGCTGAATCGGTTGACTCCGCACACAGGACATGGTTTATTCATTTTTTTTCTTTGAATTGAAGTATTTAGAAGTGCAAAGATAGTGTGTTTTCTTAAACAGGAATGGGGAGAGGGATAATTTTCTTCAAATCACTTTTTTATTTTTTAACGAAAAATCCAATCACTTATCTTGTGTCATTTTGCGTATTATTTCTCTTAATTAATTAAAATTTACCCTTTTAATAAGAACAAAACCGGCAAAAATGTAGTACTTTTGTATGATTTTTCCCAAAAACGACCTTGTTAAAAAAACTCACGCATGACTTCTACTACTATAAGTTTACGCTCTTTTACTCCGCATCTTGTTGCATTACTGCTATTTATCGTCGTTGCTTTTGCCTTTTTTTTACCGGTCATAGAAGGTAAAGAACTGGTAGCTCACGATTCCGACAGCTGGCGGAGTATGGCTCAGGAAACCATTCAGTACAATGAAACCCACGATGATGTAACACTGTGGACCAATTCGATGTTCGGCGGAATGCCCAACTATCAGATTTCGATGAAACAGCCGAATAATGTACTGCAGTACGTAGAAAAAGTGATTATGAGTTTTCCACGTCCTGTTTCCAACCTGTTTCTTTACCTCATTTGTTTTTATATTCTGATGCTTTCATTCGGGCTTAAACCCTGGCAGGCGCTTGTGGGAGCTATTGGCTTTACGTTTGCATCCTACAATTTCATCATTATAGCTGCCGGTCACAATTCCAAAGCCATCACAATAGCCTATATGGCGCCGCTTATCGGGGCTGTTTTTCTGGCTTTCAGAGAAAAACGCCTTTTGGGAGCGCTGCTCACTGCGTTTTTCCTCAGCCTGGCCATCAGGGCCAATCACATTCAGATTCTGTACTACGCGCTTATTGTTTTGATTTTCTTTGCCATCGCCGAGTTTGTTTTTAGTATAAAAGAAAAGAAACTTCCCGGATTTTTCAAGTCGGTGGGTGTATTGGTCGTTGCAGCTGTAATAGCCATCGGGATGAACGCCACTTCGCTTCTCACCACCTACGAATACAGTCAGTACACCATGCGGGGCAAATCCAATGGGCTGACAGCCGACACACAAAGTTCGCAGCATGGTCTGAATAAAGAATACATCACTCAGTGGAGCTATGGCGTAGATGAAACTTTGACGCTGCTCATTCCCGACTTCAAGGGGGGTGCAAGCGTTGGAGCACTCAGCCTGAAAAGTGAAACGGCAAAACATCTGAAAAATCTGGGTGTGGGCGAAAGCCAGATAAAGGAAATAGTAAGTCAAATGCCGCTTTACTGGGGTACACAGCCCGGTACTTCGGGACCGGTCTATTTTGGCGCAATCGTGATTTTTCTATTTGTTCTCAGTCTTTTTATAGTTGATAAAAAGGTGAAATGGTGGCTTGTACCGATGATTATTCTGACTGTGATGCTTTCGTGGGGAAAGAATTTCATGCCGCTGACCGATTTCTTTATCGATTATGTGCCTATGTACAATAAATTCCGTGCTGTGTCCATGACGCTTGTGGCCGCCGGTTTTGGTATTGCTTTACTGGCTTTTTTGGCCATGAAAGAAGTATACGACGGAAATATCCCAAAAGAAAAACTAGCAAAATCAATTGCTGTCAGTGCCGCCATTACCGGTGGAATTAGTTTGATTTTCGTTTTAATACCTTCGCTGGCCGGCAGTTTTATTACTCCACAGGATGCTCAGTATCAGGGTGATTATGCTTTTTTGAAAGACACACTGCCTCTCGACCGTAAAGCCTTGCTTCGTTCAGATGCTTTCCGTTCGCTGGTTTTCATCGTATTGGGAGGATTTTCGCTTTGGGCCTATGTAAAAGGATATCTGAAAAAGAATGTTTCGTTGGCTTTACTCGGTTTTTTCATTCTGATAGACCTTTTGCCGGTGGCAAAACGCTACCTAAACGACGATAACTTTGAGTCAAAACGACCGAAACAGTTAGTACAAACCACCCCTGCCGACGAAATGATATTGCAGGACAAATCGCAATTTCGGATATTGGATGCTACTGTCGATATATTCAACGATGCCACACCCTCGTATTATCACAAAAACATTGGCGGCTATCATGCTGCCAAGCTGCGCCGCTATCAGGAACTGATCAACATGCATCTTGGAAGTGAAATCGGAAAGTTGTTCGGTGCATTTGGAACTGCAGCCAAGCCAGAGGACATTGCTCCTGTGCTCGATTCGCTGAATGTGCTCAACATGATGAATCTGAAATATGTGATCTACAATAAACAGGCACCGCCGCTCGTTAATCCTTACAATAATGGTAATGCATGGTTTGTTGACAGAATTCGGGTAGCTGCCGATGCCAACGAGGAAATGAAATTGCTCGGAGAAATTGATACCAAACATGAACTTGTCATAGATAAGGCATTGGCTGCAACTTTGCCCGCAACTGTATTGCCGGATTCAACTGCGAAAATTGCTCTGAAATCCTACGCACCGAATCAACTTGTTTACAGCGTGGAAACCAAAACTGACCAGGTGGCAGTTTTCTCCGAAATTTATTACGATAAGGGCTGGATAGCTACTATCAGCGGTAAGGAAGTGCCGCATACCCGTGTCAATTACCTGCTCAGAGCTATGCCGCTCAAAGCCGGTAATTACGATTTGGAATTCCGTTTTGTACCCAAATCATACTCTACAGGTAATTTACTGGCAATGTTTTCTTCCATACTGTTGCTTGCAGCCATTGCAGCGTATGTATATTTCATTTTCAGAAAAAAGAAAATCGCTGTTGAGAAAACAAAAGCAGTTAAATAATGGAAACTGACTAACGAATTATGAACTCATGTCAAAGAAAAAAATAAGAAGAAAAAAATATCATATCAGGAATGCAGGCGTTACAGCCACTTTCAGCATGTCTTTAGTTCTTTTTCTGATTGGTTTGCTGGCGTTATCACTTTTTCTGACACGCGATATGACCAATTATGTGAAAGAAAACCTCAATTTGTCCATCGTACTGAACGAAGAGATTACCGAACAGCAGACCAAAGCCATTGAAAATTATCTTACAAAATCAGATTTTGCCAAATCGGTAGAATACATTTCCAAGGAGCAGGCGCTGAAAGAGCATATAGAATACCTGGGTGAAGATCCGCAGGCATTTTTGGGTTATAATCCCCTATTTGCCATGTTTGAAGTGAAATTGAATGCCGCTTATGCCAATAATGACAGTGTGCCTGTCATCGAATCGAAATTGAAACGATTCGGCAAAAGAATTGACGAAGTGAGCTATCAGAAAGATGTAATAGCCGAGGTGAACGAAAATATTCGCAAAATAAGCATTATTCTGATTGGAATTGTGGCTGTGTTGCTTCTTATTTCTTTTGCGCTGATTAACAACACTGTACGCCTGCGCATTTACTCCAACCGTTTTCTGATCAATACAATGAAGCTGGTGGGAGCCAAAAGCTGGTTCATACGCAAGCCCTACATCAAACAGAGTGTAATTAATGGTATTATTGCAGCTGCAATAGCGCTTGGATTAATGGCAGCGCTGGTGTATTATTTTAAGTTTAATTTTGGGGTTGATATGCAGATTATCAAGCCGGTAACCGCATTGACTGTTGCCGGTATTGTCATTGTTACGGGCATCGTTCTCACAGCCATTTCATCATATTTTGCAGTAGGGCGTTATCTGAGAATGCGAACAGATGATATGTATTATGTGTAGAGTCAGATAATACGACTTCAGATTTTTTTTTTGGATAAAATATTAAAGACGAAAAAACGTAAATGAATTAAATATGGAAGAGAAAAAATTCGGACTTTCCAAAATCAATTACATACTGATGGCTGCAGCACTTGTTGTCATTGTACTGGGTTTTTTGCTAATGGGCGGCAAGCCTTCCGGTGTAGAGTTCAATCCCGATATTTTTAGCACCAGACGCATCATAGTTGGTCCAATGATTTCGCTGGCCGGCTTTGTGATTATGCTGGTTGCCATCCTGTACAAACCCAGAAAGAAGGTACAGGAATGAGTATTTTTGAAGCAATTATTATTGCAATAGTTGAGGGTCTGACTGAATTTCTGCCTGTGTCATCAACCGGACACATGATCTTGGCGCAGGGATTTTTGGGGGTGAAGAGTGATGAATTTGTCAAAGCATTTACAGTAATTATTCAGTTTGGAGCTATTATTTCGGTACTGGTGCTTTACTGGAAGCGGTTTTTTCAGTCAGTGGATTTCTATCTGAAGTTGATTGTGGCTTTTCTTCCGGCAGCTGTTATCGGATTTCTGGCCGGCGATTTTATCGACAGTTTGCTCGAAAATGTGTGGGTTGTCGCTGTTATGCTGGTTTTGGGAGGTGTTTTTATGCTTTTTGTAGATAAATGGTTTACGCATCCACAGGAAAATGAACCCGAAATGACGTTTAAACATGCGTTCAAAATTGGATTAGCTCAATGTGTGGCCATGATTCCGGGTGTTTCCCGCTCTATGGCTACGATAGTAGGAGGTATGTCGCAGGGTTTCAGCCGCAAAACGGCAGCCGAATTTTCATTCTTTCTGGCAGTGCCGACTATGGCGGCAGCATCGGGCTATAAGTTTCTGAAATTGCTCCAGGAAGATGCAACAAGAGGTATGTTGGCTGAAAATATCAATGTTTTGATAGTAGGAAATGTTGTAGCGTTTGTTGTGGCAATGCTTGCCATCCGGTTTTTTATCAGTTTTCTGACCAAATATGGCTTCAAAGCCTTTGGATATTACCGGATTGTAGCGGGTTTGTTTATTATTTTGCTGTTGGTTTTGGGTTATAATTTAGAAGTGGCATAAGTAGTGGATTTTGCAGAAGGTGAAATTTTATATGTGAATAAGCCCCTGAACTGGACTTCATTCGATGTGGTGAATAAAATCCGTTGGCAAATTTCGCGTATTTTGAAAATTAAAAAGGTGAAGGTGGGGCATGCCGGTACTTTAGACCCACTGGCCACAGGAGTGATGATCATTTGTACCGGAAAAGCCACCAAAAGAATCGAGGAATTTCAGTATCAGACAAAAGAATACATTGCAACTCTTAAGTTGGGAGCTACTACTCCTTCGTTTGATCTGGAACATCCGGTAGATGAGCGATATCCGACAGAACATATCACCCGGGAACTGATTGACAGTATTATACCTGCTTTCAGGGGAGAAATCTGGCAGGTGCCTCCTGTGTATTCGGCAGTAAAAGTGGATGGCAAAAGAGCGTATAAATATGCACGTGAAGGACACGAAATTGAACTAAAACCTAAGTTATTGGTTATAGATGAGATAGAGATTCTTAATTTTGCATTACCCGTGTTGAAAATCAGGGTGGTTTGCAGCAAAGGTACATACCTGCGGGCACTAGCCCGCGATATTGGCAGGGCATTGCAAAGCGGAGCCCACCTGACGGCTCTCGAACGCACCCGAATAGGCGATATTCGCCTGAATAATTGCCTGCAAATGGAGGAAGTGCTCAATCACATTTCCTGTGGCGGAATCAATGAAACAAAGAATTAGACGAGGAAAAGGAGAAATATCTATCAGGAATAATCCTCATTCATTTTATTCAGAATAATATAAAAAAAGTATAAAGTTATTCTATTTGAATTCAAAATTAATTGAACTTTAGAAAAATATGAAATTATCACAATTCAAATTTAAGTTACCGGACGAATTGATAGCTCAACATCCCGCCAAGTTTCGCGACGAATCACGCCTGATGGTATTGAACCGAAAAACCGGAAAAATTGATCACAAAACATTCAAGGATATCCTCGATTATTTTGATGAAAATGATTTGTTTGTATTCAATGATACAAAAGTATTTCCGGCAAGGCTTTATGGGAACAAAGAAAAAACCGGTGCTCAAATTGAAGTCTTTTTGTTGCGCGAACTGAATCGTGATGGGCGTCTTTGGGATGTACTGGTAGAACCTGCCCGAAAAATCCGGATAGGCAATAAGCTTTATTTCGGCGAGGACGATACCATTGTGGCCGAAGTGATTGACAATACTACTTCACGTGGACGTACGCTTCGTTTTCTGTACGACGGCGATCATGAAACCTTCAGAACCGAACTATATAAACTGGGCGAAACTCCTCTGCCCAAGAACATTACACGTCCGGTAGAGCCCGATGATGTGGAAAATTTCCAGACTATTTTTGCCAAAAATATCGGAGCTGTTTCTGCACCGGCAGCCGGTCTGCATTTCAGCCGCGAACTGATGAAACGGATGGAAATTAAGGGAATTGATGTAGCTTTTCTGACATCACACATGAGTTTGGGTAATTTCCGCGAAATAGATGTGGAGGATCTTACTAAACATAAAATGGATTCGGAACAGATGGAAATCAAACCCGAAACCGCTGAAACAGTGAATAATGCCCACGATGAAGCCAGAAGAATATGTGCAGTTGGGGTAACTGTGATGCGTGCTCTGGAATCGGTGGTAGGAACCGAAGGAAAAATAAAACCATTCAGCGGCTGGACCAATAAATTTATATTTCCACCCTATGATTTTACTGTAGCAAGTTCGATGGTGACTAATTTTCACCTCCCATATTCCACTTTACTAATGCTGACAGCTGCATTTGGCGATTACGACCACGTGATGCATGCCTATGATGTAGCTATTAAGGAGAAATATCAGTTCGGAGTATATGGCGATGCCATGCTGATCCAATAGCTGAAGCTGATTTGAATCAAAAAAAAAATCCATCGGGAGACCGGTGGATTTTTTTTCGTTCATGCGTGAGATACTTTCCCGGGCTAAAGTGTTTCTTCTATACTATTCACAATGCGTTGCCAGGGCAGCAGTTTGCCACTACCGGTATCACCACAGGCAAGTTCGCCGGTGTCGGTGCCAAATACCTGATAACCATATTCACGGAGTTTGCTGATGTTGTTTTGCACGATCTTGTTTTCATACATCGCCGTGTTCATCGCCGGAAAAATAAGGGTGGGGCATTTTACTGCCATCGCCACAGTTGTTAGCATATCATCGGCTATCCCGTTAGCTATTTTACCTATCACATTGGCCGTGGCGGGTACAATGACAAACAAATCAGCTTTTTTAGCCAGTTCTATATGTTTGGTGTCCCACTTATTTACGGTGTCAAACATATCGGTAATGACCTGATTGCCGGACATAGTACGGAAAGTAAGTGGTGTAACGAATTCCTGCGCCGATCGGGTCATTATCACTTCTACGTTGTATCCGTCTTTCTTCAGCTGATTCACTATTTCGATGGATTTGTAGCAGGCTATTCCACCTGTCACGCCTATTAGTATGTTTTTCATAATTTCGTGTCAAATAAGTGTTTAACAATTGAATTTGCAATTTCTTTTTTTCCCGATGGCCGGGCAATTATTTTCCCCTTTTTAATCAGAATACCTTGGTGGTTGGTTTCTGAAATGTGACTCACTTCGTTGGCGAGAACCAGATCGCAATCGTTCTTTCGGGTGAGTCTCTCGGCTTCAAGCATCAGTTGTGATTCGTCAGTATTACTCAGCAGTTTAAATCCCACCAGAACGGTGTTTTTATTCTTTTTTTTTATCAACGAAATTATTTTTCTGGTTGTTGTAAGCCCCATCAGAATTTCACTTTCTGATGAAATTTTGGCACCTTCAGTAAATCGGCTTTCGGGTAGATAAAGAACTTTTTTGATTGCTTCCTCTGTCATGTTCTTATAAGTTTGAAATAAATCGAAAAGTTCACTTGCCATTTTTTCAAGACTTACGGCATAAGAAAACGTAAAGTCAGATACAGCCATGGAATGAATAAAATGCGTAATTGTCACATTATCCATCAGATTTTCTACTGCATAGTAAGCACTTG
>JAGPGR010000146.1 GCA_018055865.1 Paludibacteraceae bacterium
GTTGATATGAATATCTTGTTGTTTGAGCAAAACCCTGCCAGTAAAAGGGAAGCCAGTTAGTGAAATTAAGCGGAAAGTTCTGATTGAAATAATCAAATCCGTAGTCATTTAACAGTGACAGGAGGTGTGTGATTGCTTTCTTCTCGAAATGAACTTTTTCATTGTTTGGTAAAGAGTCATCGTAATGAAGCCAAATTCCGTTATATTGGGTTAGTTGAGGTTGTATGACCATTTTCAGCCCCCACTTTTTCACAAAATAGCAAACAAATACACCTTTTATTTCCTCTTTTTCATAGTAAAGAAATACATCCCAATGATATCCCGTTTTACAAACAGCATCCATCCACCACGGCTTCAGAAATAGAGGAACATTCTTGTTGCTGTTGCAATAGAGGATGTATTTGTCTTTATTTGAGGATTTCAATATCATTCAGAGCATCGTTTAAGCAAAGTTACTGCTTTTCTCAAAATAAACGGATAAAAACCATTAATAATTTAAAAAACGGTTCAAATCTAAAACGTTTGTTTCCTTTAATCTGTATCTTTGTGTAACTTTCTACAGGTAAAAGATTTTGGTGCGCAGCGCCCTGATTTCACCACATTGGCAGGTGAAATGCAGATGCTGCATTTTTTTATTCATTAATTCACTGTGTATGAAAAAGATTGTTTTATTGACATTTAGTATACTGATTGGCGGACTTATCCCTGCTTTGGCTCAGGATAAACTGACTGCTATTCTGAAAACCGAGCTGATGCGTAATTACCAAATAATGAAAAATCAGGATGTTCCGGTTTACTACATCAGCCTCAGGGTGGACGACTCCGAATCGTATGATATTACGGGCAGCAACGGTGCTGTTTCACAAAATAGCTATCAAAAAGGCAGATCAATGTCCATTACCATGCGTGTAGGCAGTCCGGTGTTTGATAATATGCATTATTCCGGCAATATGCAGAATATCAGACGTGTAGCGTTGCCCGATACCGATATAGAGGAAGAAATCAAACTTTCACTATGGCGTGAACTTCAGCAGGCATATTCTGAAGCGAAAGACCGCCTCCAATCCAACGTAACGGAGCAAACCACAAGGCCTGCAGAAGAAGATAAATCTCCCGACTTTTCACTCGAAAAAGCTTCTCAGTATTACGAAAAACCAATCCCTTTCTCCGAATTAGGCTTTGATGAAAAAGAGTTTATCAAAAGAGCCAATCAACTTTCCGGCATTTTGAGCCAAAACAGGGATGTGTTGATTAATTTTGTAAATGTAAGTTCGACCCTCAAACGTGAATATTTTCTGGATACCAACGGAGCTTCCATCGTGCAGAATAATCCTTCAATTCGCATGTATCTGGGAGGCTATGTTATGGCCGATGATGGAATGATGCTTCAGGATTACCGCACATATTTCGGACGTAAGACGACAGAATTGCCTTCACCCGAAATGATGTTGACGGACGTTGCGCAATTGAGCAAAACCCTTACGGCGCTGAAAAATTCTCCGAAAATAGACAGCTATACTGGTCCGGTATTATTAAGCGGCGAAGTGAGCGGGGTTTTCTTTCATGAATTTTTCGGACATCGCGTGGAGGGAGCACGCATGAAATCGGGCATGGATGCTCAGACACTCAAGAAAAAAATAGGTGAAACGGTTTTACCCGAAAGGCTGTCGATAACATTCGACCCAACTTTGTCCCGATATGGAAGTTATGTACTCAGTGGCGGCTATAAGTACGATAACGAGGGCGTTCGCGGGCAGAAAGTAGAAGTTATAAGAAATGGGGTATTGACCAATTTCTTGATGAGCCGGATTCCCATTGAAGGATTTGCGAAATCAAACGGGCACGGACGTGGAATTCTCAATGCTGGCACCGAGACCCGTCAATCCAACATGATTATCGAAAGTTCAAATCCGGTTTCTTCCTCAGAATTGAATAATCTTTTCATACTTGAACTGAAAAACAGAGGATTGAAGTTTGGCTACAGAATTGACAAGGTAAGCGGCGGATTAACAATGACCAGTTCAGCTTCGGCTAATGCGTTTTATCTCAATCCGTTGATCGTTTACCGGATTTATGCCGACGGAAGTCCCGAAGAAATGGTGCGAGGTATCAATATTGTGGGAACTCCGCTAAGTGCTTTTTCACAAATAATGGCCGAAGCAAGCGACCAACAGGTTTTCAACGGTATTTGCGGAGCGTTATCAGGCAGTGTGCCCGTATCTGCGGTAGCTCCATCCATGTTAATAAAAGAACTGGAATTTCAGAAAACCGGCGATAAACAGAAAATGGATCCTTTCATTCTCCAAAGACCATAAATATTTATAAAACATTGAAAAATGAAAGTTAATTCATTCTACTATATCCTCACATCAGCTTTTTTGATGCTGATATTCAATACATTATCCGCTCAGCAGGAAGATCGTATATTGAAAGCCATGAAAGCTGAAACCGACCGCTCGAAGTCCGAATTCAAACGTGACAGTCTGGTTCGTCCTTTTTACATCAGCATGCTTTCGGGCGAAAAAGATTTGGTATACACGTACACAACGTCATTTGGCAAGGAAAATAAGGAAGAACTTGATGAACGAAAATCCATTTATGCCAATAGTCAGGTGCTTGTAGGCGATTATCACCGCACTCAGAATTTCAGCAGTCATACTAACCGCTTTTCACTGCCGGTAGAAAATGATGAAATAGCCATTCGCACCGCCATCTGGATGAATCTGGATGAATTGTATAAAAATGCGGCCAGAAATTACGTAGATAAAATGGCGTGGCTCAAACAGGAGAACTCAAAAGAAGAAGAGCTGGCTCTCGATGACTTCGAAAAACGTAACCCGACAGTGTTGATTCAGGAAATTGATAAGCCCGAATACAATTTTGGTATGGCAAAAAATCTATCGCTGAAAATTGGAAAACTACTCACCGAAAAAGTGAAACAGGAAAAACTACTTGTCGAAGTGTTGACCACAGCTTTTACATTCAGTCACGAAATTATGCGTTATTACGACACCGAAGGCTCCATGTTCAGGTATCCGAAGCAGGATGGAAAATTGAATATTTCACTTTCGGGAGTGACCGAAGATGGAGAAGATGTGGGTGCTTATCGAAGTTTCAGAATAAATAAACTAAATGAACTGCCCTCGTGGGAAGAGCTGGAAAAGGCACTGAACGATTTGGTGACCGAATATAAGATAAAATACACAACCAGCGACCTGGACGATCCGTATATGGGGCCGCTTCTTATTGTTGACGGACAAGTGGAATCTGTTGTAAAACAGATAGTTAACAGCTTGTATACTTCGCCTAAAACCCGCTTTTCCAACGGTAATCACTATCAGAATATGCCCGGTGTGAGAATTATTTCCAGGCAACTCTCGTTGATGATCCACTATGGTGAAAAAGCTCAACAGATAACAGGCGTGAAAAGGGATTTGGCACCGATTGATATTCAGGCAGTTATTCCACCTGATACCATACAGCTTATTAAAGATGGAATACTTCGGAATATGCTCACTTCACGCCAGCCGGTGAAGAAATTTCTCCATTCAAACGGCAATGCAAAAAACGGAAATTCGCTGGAAGGTGTCATTACATTTACCGGAAATCAAACCTACAACTATCCCGAAATTAAGAAAATGCTGCTCGACGAAGCTCGATTGCAAGGCCTGGAATATGCTTATATCATGAATTCGGATGGAAAACTGCATCGGAAAGTGAATGTAGAGACCGGCGAAGAAACTCCATTCACCGCCAATTTCAATTTCGGTCAAACTATGAAAACCATGCGGCGAGTGCTCGGAGTTGAGGACATAATGACTGCCTCATCCGATGGCACCATACGTTATCCGAAATCTATTTTACTCGAAGATGCCGAGTTAACTGTATATAAATCAAACAAAAGATTGAAAAAAGATTTTGTACCGAGACCCGAATTTTAGAGTCGGCCATTTCAAATTCTTATTACTGAGAAATTGTAATGTTAATAAATTTCCTTTAAAAAACTTTTTTAATTTACAAATAATACTTACTTTTGAATTTTATTTTCAAATTAACTAACGAACAAATATTATGGCAAGGTTTCAGGACGAATCAAGCAATACATCTTCTCCAATGGGAGGAGGCATTATAAATATAATTGCAGCAGGCACCAAAATAGTAGGAAAAGTTTCCGTTGAATCCGATTTCAGACTGGATGGAGAAGTTGAAGGCGATATTTTTGGAAAATCAAAAGTAGTAATTGGAGAAAAAGGCAACCTGAAAGGTTCTTTAACCTGTGCCAATGCTGAGATAATTGGAAAAGTTACCGGAAATATACTCACAAGTCAGTCACTTACCCTGCGCTCTACAGCCGAACTGAACGGAGATGTGAAAATAAAATCGCTTATAGTGGAACCAAATGCAATTTTTAACGGCACGTGTTCCATGCGTGAAAATGCTCAATCTCAGACTGCTTCACAGACTCAAACCGTAAAATAAGACTGAAATTCCGGAAGAAAATTCAGTACATAAAAGTTGGGACGCACTCTCAACTTTTTTTAATTTATCACATCAACAGGAAAATGAAAACAACAGATATAAACTACCGTGCGCTCGTGGTAAGTGAACGTGATGGAACTTTCATTCAGACAATCAAAGAAGTAAATACAAGCAACTTACCTGCAGGTGATGTGCTGATTCGGGTGCTTTATTCATCCTTAAATTACAAAGATGCACTTTCGGCCACCGGAAATAAGGGCGTAACCAAAAAATACCCTCACACGCCCGGAATTGATGCCTGTGGAGTGATTATTGATTCGGAAAGCAACCTTTTTGCACCCGGCGACAAGGTAATAGTGAGCGGTTACGATCTGGGAATGAATACAGCTGGCGGTTTTGGTGAATACATCCGCGTAACGTCAGCATGGGTGGTCAAGTTGCCCGAAGGCTTATCTCCAAAAGAAGCAATGATAATAGGTACAGCGGGTTTCACGGCAGGAATATCCATCTCCAGACTCACCGAACTGGTAAAACCGGTGGACGGAAAAATAATTGTAACCGGTGCCACCGGTGGAGTCGGCTCTGTTGCATTGAGCATACTTTCACAGCTTGGGTATCAAACAGTGGCAGTTTCGGGTAAAGAAACAGAATATCCTTACCTTGAAAGCCTTGGTGCCGGTGAAATTATTTCCAGAAATAATTTTCTGAACCTCGAAAAGAAACCGGTCCTTTCGGCTAAATATGCCGGCGGAATAGATACAGTCGGTGGACCGATTCTCGAAAACATACTCAAAACCCTTATGCCGCTTGGTGCTGTAACTACTTGTGGCAGTGTGGCTTCTACCGAATTGAATATGAGCGTTTTCCCATTTATCTTACGCGGAATTTCGCTTATCGGTATTTCAGCGCAAAACTACCC
>JAGPGR010000147.1 GCA_018055865.1 Paludibacteraceae bacterium
GGCGTATTTACGGATTTTTCTTTTCGTTCCTCAACGTGACTTTTCGTGCTTTTTTTGTTGGCATTACGCGCACAAAAGTGCTGACTGTATCGGCTGTGATTACTGCCCTTACCAATATTATTCTCGATTATCTGCTTATATTCGGCAAATTCGGCTTTCCGGAATGGGGCATTGAAGGAGCCGCCATAGCATCTACTGCAGCCGAAGCAACTACGTTGATTTATTTTATTATCGTCACCTTGAAGCAGGACGATAAACACATTTTCAATTTATTCAAGTTCAACAATATTGATTTTCATACGATTGGAAAAATACTAAGTTTGTCGGTTTTTATCATGTTTCAGTATTTTATTTCCATTTCCACCTGGTTTATGTTTTTTATTTTTATCGAGCGGCTTGGCGAGCGACCTCTGGCAGTCACCAATATCGGACGCAGTTTGTATATACTCCTGATGATACCCGGCTCGGCGCTTTCCACTACAGTCAATACCCTGGTAAGCAATATGATAGGAGAAGGTCACAAAGAGCAGGTTATTCCTTTCATGATGAAAATACTGAAGATTGTTCTTGTGATTTTGCTTCCGCTGATGGTTTTCACATTCGCTTTTCCGGAACTTTTTGCACGTATTTATACCAATAATCCGGAACTTGTAACCGCCACTATTCCCACTATGCGGGTAGTTTCTGTGGCAATGGTTTTTTGCGGTGTCGGCAGTATTCTGTTCAGCGTTATCTCAGGCACTGGCAATACTAAATCCGCATTTATTATTGAATTTATCACCCTGTTTTTTTACATTGTATATGTTTATTATACAGCCGTAGTTCTTCAAACTTCGGTTGAAATTGTCTGGATGTCGGAATTTGTGTACTGGACTGTAATCGGGCTGATGGCATATTGGTATCTGATGAAAGGTAACTGGCGAAAGAAAGAAATTTGATTATCTTTGTCTGACTTGAAAATTGATAAATTGTTATTATGAAGAAATCAATCCTGATTTTAGTGTACATTTTATTGATTGCAGGAATTATTTTAGGTGTCTTAGGAGCTGTAAATAAAATCTCAACCTATTATTATCAGGCAGGAGTTTCCATGTTTTCCATAGGTTGGATGATTGTTTTTTTCGATATTATGAAGAATAAAATATATAATAAACAATTCTGGGTTCTTTCTATGTTTTTTGTGATGCCGGTTACGCCAATTATTTATCTTATCCGGAGAAAAAAACTAATTTCTAACGAAAAAATAAAATAAACAATTTCCTGATTTTTTTTTTACTTAAAAAACAAACAATAAAAAGATGCATCCATTAAATGTGTCTTTTTTTGTATTTTAAATTTTAAGCCAAAAAGAATTTAATTATATTTGCATTTATATTGAATGAATATTCCTATTTGTTAATATGGTATTTAATTAAAAAGCTGATACAGAATGAAAAACAACAATAAGCACAACGGATTTTGCTACGGCGAAGACTTCCTGACCATAGGCACGGCGCTAAAACTTGCCCGCAACGAAATAAAAGGAGAACTCACTCCTGAAACCATCTCCCGTGTACGTGCTAACCGCGACGTGGTGCAGAATATTGTGCGCAAACAAAAAGTGGTGTACGGCATCAATACCGGTTTCGGACCGCTGTGTACTACCCTGATTGGAAAAGAAGATACGCAAAAACTGCAATACAACCTGCTGATGAGCCACAGCGTGGGCGTAGGCAATCCCATCGACCCGGAAATTGCCAAACTGATGCTGATACTGAAACTTCATGCCCTTTGTAAAGGTTATTCGGGAATTGCCGTAGAGACTGTTGAGCGGATCATGTGGCATATCGAAAACGATGTAATCCCTCTTGTACCCGAACAGGGCTCTGTGGGCGCATCGGGTGATCTGGCACCACTTTCACACCTGTTTCTGCCACTTATTGGCATGGGAAAAGTGTGGTATAAAGATGAGCAGTTTCCGGCCGAAGAGGTTTTGAGAAAACTGAAAATGAAACCGGTTGAGCTCGGACCGAAGGAAGGGCTGGCGCTGATAAACGGCACGCAGTTTATGGCTGCTCACGCGGTGATTTTGCTCGAAAAATTCCAGAACTGCCTGGATCATGCCGACCTTATTGCCGCTATGAACCTCGAAGCCATGATGGGCTCCATCAAACCTTTTGATGAAGAATTACACAGTCTTCGTCCGTATGCAGGCAGCGTGTACGTGGCTTCGCGTATGCGGAGTCTGCTGGCACATTCGCAAATTGTGAAGTCGCACAAAAAATGCAGCCGCGTTCAGGATCCTTACTCGCTCCGCTGTATTCCTCAGGTACACGGTGCTTCGCGCAATGCCTGGCTTCACCTGAAAGAAACAATATTAACCGAAATAAATTCCGTAACGGATAATCCGATTATTTTTTCGGAAGATAAAACCATCAGTGGAGGACATTTTCACGGCGAACCCATCGCCCTGCCCATCGATTATGCCGGATTGGCAGCTTCCGAACTGGGCAATATTTCCGACCGGCGTGTGTATCTTTCCATGATGGAGAGCGTTCCGGGTTTGCCCAAATTGTTGATGGAACATACGGGACTGAATTCCGGATTTATGATATTGCAGTACAGCACAGCTGCATTGGCAAGCGAAAATAAATCGTTGTGTTTTCCGGCAAGTGCCGACAGCATTCCCACTTCGCTCGGGCAGGAAGATCACGTGAGTATGGGTTCCATTGCCGTACGCAAAAGTTTGCGGATAGTGGAAAATCTGGAAAAAATTCTGGGTATCGAAATGATGTGTGCCGCACAGGGATTTGATTTCCGCAAACCAATGAAATCCAATATCTTGCTGGATGATATGCACGATTTAATCCGTGAACATATCCCTTTTGCCGATACAGACCGGGTTTTCTCCGATGATATTGAGAAAGTCATCAAACTGCTGCAATCGAAGGAAATTATCAAACGACTTAACGAAACAGCCAGAAAACATCACATTCATCTAAAAAATGAAGATCATGAAATATTTGGAATATAGTTGCTCCCTAACCCCCTAAAGGGGGAATAATCCGAGATATTTTGATTTTTATAGTGAAAATAAAACATCAATATTGTTAAAAATAGATTTCGCACTCCCTCTGCGATATATAATTCCCCCTTTAGGGGGTTAGGGGGCAGATATTATGAACTACACTGAATTTATTGAAACCTTTGCTTCTCATCCGCATTATCGGGCACCCCGCGGATGTGAACTGCACGCAAAAAGCTGGCAGACGGAAGCACCGCTGCGCATGTTGCTCAACAATCTTGACCGTGAAGTGGCCGAAGATCCTGCCAATCTGATTGTTTACGGTGGTACGGGACAAGCTGCCCGAAATGTACAGGCTGTGCAAGACATCATCCGTTATTTGCTGGAACTGGATGAAAATCATTCGTTGCTTGTACAATCCGGAAAACCGATCGGACTTGTACGTACACATCCACAAGCACCCCGAGTGCTGATTGCCAACAGCAACCTGGTTCCGGCCTGGGCTACCTGGGAGCATTTTGAAGAATTAAAATCGCGCGGACTAATGATGTACGGACAAATGACTGCCGGAAGCTGGATTTACATTGGTTCGCAGGGCATTTTGCAGGGAACATACGAAACTTTTGCCGAAGCGGGAAGGAAATTCTTCAATGGCGACTTGAAGCACCGCTGGATTTGTTCCGGTGGAATGGGCGGAATGAGTGGCGCTCAACCTCTGGCTGCAACAATGGCAGGCGCTGCATTTCTTGGAGTGGATATTGACCCCGAACGAATAAAAAAACGACTGGAAACACGTTACGTCGATAAGATGACTTACAGTTACGACGAAGCAGTTGTGTGGTTGAAAGAGGCTGTTGAAAAAGGGGAAAATACTTCCATTGGGTTGGTAGGCGATATTGGCGACACGCTCGAAAAGTTGCTGAAAGACGGTTTAATTCCCGATATATTGACCGATCAGACATCGGCGCACGATCCATTGAACGGTTATGTCCCCAACGGACTAACGTTGGAAGTAGCACTGGAATTGAGAAAAACAAATCCTGAAGAATACAAAAACCGTTCGTTGAAAAGTATGGCTCGCCACGTCGGTTTTATGCTCGAAATGCAAAAACGGGGATCCGTAACATTTGATTATGGAAATAATCTGCGCGAATTTGCCCGCCAGGGCGGCTGCGAAAATGCATTCGGTTTTGAGGGCTTTGTACCGAAATTTATTCGTCCGCTTTTCTGCGATGGAAAAGGTCCGTTCCGATGGGCAGCACTTTCCGGTGATCCGGAAGATATTTTCACCACCGATCGCGCATTGATGGAACTATTCCCGGAAAATGCTCATCTGATAAAGTGGCTCAACGAAGCTCAGCAGAAAGTTGCTTTTCAGGGCTTGCCGAGTCGTATTTGCTGGCTGGGTATGGGCGAACGTGAAAAAGCGGGACTGCTCTTCAATCAGCTGGTTCGCGATGGAAAGGTGAAAGCACCGATTGTGATTGGTCGGGATCATTTGGATTGCGGTTCGGTAGCTTCACCCAACCGGGAAACCGAAGGCATGCTCGATGGATCGGATGCCGTTTCGGACTGGCCATTGCTGAATTTAATGGCTAACACAGCCGGTGGTGCCACGTGGGTTTCGTTTCATCACGGTGGCGGCGTAGGAATTGGATATTCGCAGCATGCGGGAATGGTGGTTGTAGCCGATGGCACCGAACGGGCTGACGAATGTTTGCGCCGCGTGTTGTTCAATGATCCTGCAATGGGAATTTACCGGCATGCAGATGCCGGATATGAAGAAGCGAAAAAACACTGCCCCCTAACCCCCTAAAGGGGGAATTTAGGGACACGGATTGCACAGATTTAACAATTTTACACCGATTTTCTTAAATACAGATGACCAAAACAATAAATCAACCAATACTCAATCCCACCAAAACTCCCCCTTCAGGGGGCTGGGGGGCTACTCTTTCCGGTCCTTTCACTCAACTCCTGACAATGGACAATCTTCCTTTGCGGGGGAAACTGTCCGATGATCAACTGGAAATAATTTCTGATGCCGGGATTTTGCATAAAGAAGGCAGGATTTTGGCGGTTGGGAATTTTGAACAGTTGCGCCGGGAAAATCCGGATGCGAATATTGAGTTTTTGGAAGGTGATTTTGTTTGCTTGCCCGGAATGATTGATGTACATACCCATATTTGTTGGGCCGGTTCGCGTGCCAATGATTATGCCCTGCGGCTTGCCGGGAAAACCTATCTGGAAATAGCAGAAGCAGGAGGCGGCATTTGGAGTACGGTGATGAAAACTCGTGCTGCAAGTGTGGAAGAACTGGCAAATCTGACTGTTGAACGGGCTGAAAAGCTCTAT
>JAGPGR010000148.1 GCA_018055865.1 Paludibacteraceae bacterium
TTGCTGCTGCTTACGAATTGCAGCAAGTCCTTAAAGAACAACCCAATCTGCCGCCTGATGCAGTTTTGCGAGATTACCCGAATGAACGCTTTGCCATTGATTGCATTGTGGAAATGATTGCGAAAATGTCGAACAAGGAAAGTATGGAGTTTTCAGATAAAATGGACAAATACCTTAAGCAGGCTGTAAATTATCAGCAGGTATATCTGGATAAATATCAGCGAATATCGAAAGAATATGTAAGTTGTTTACAGGCTTGTCCGCCCGAAAATCCGATGAACGAATATTGCACCAGCGAATGTAGACGGAAATATTGTTTGGATATGTGCAATGCTGCCAATTCGTACAATCAAAACCTGCAGAATATTTTCGACGATTGTACACGTGATTTCAATGAAAGTAAAGACAGGCAGGAAAAAATGCTGGATGACCTCTACGGGTTTACCACACCGTGGTTTAAGAAACTATACAGCCCTTACTGGAGTCGAATCGAAGCCTATGAAATTCGCCGCGTAGCTTTACTCATCGTGGGCAATACCATTACTGACTATGCTCATCGTGCTTTAACTTTTCCGGCACATACCGATTGCGGTTCCGATTGTTCCCTCTTTGTCAATCCGGCACCGCCGCCGGTTGAAACGGTGGACAAGAATAATCCCAACGGAAACGAATGCCCGTTTGAAGGAAATAAACTTTCCCTTGGCATTGGTTTTTGCAGTGTCGATTTCGATTGTGAAAGCATCGAAGCGGGCTGTTCGGCAGGAGTTTCTATTTCAGCCAAAAGAAATTTCAAAAATAAAAGTTCCACCCTGTTTGTCGGTGCAGGTGGCGAAGCCAATCTGGGAGCCGTTTCGGGCGAAATCAAAACGGGAGTAACTTTTACTAAATATGACAATGGCAATATGGATGTTGGAGGAAAATTTGAAATGACCGGAAAAGTTGGTGCTGTAGGTAAAAATTACGAAATGTCGGCTACATTGATGGAGGGAGCTAATATTGAAGGTAAAAATGTAATCGGATTTTAAAATTTACGCATTTACAAATATTTCTTACATGTTTTATTCACATTAATTTTTGACTTATGAAAACAACAAAACTACTCTTCTCCGTAACCTGCCTCTTTCTGGCCTTTTTCGCTGTGTCGGGCTTCAAACCAGTTCATGAAAGTGGAATGAACTCTACCGAAAAAGCCAGTCTGACTGTTACTACTCTTAAGGTTCTTGATATCAAATCAACCAGGGCAACTTGTACTTTTTCCATCACCGGATCGCCGGTCACCGAAAAAGGTGCTTGCTGCTCTCAGTCACCCAATCCAACTATTAACAGTAAAAAATCAGTAGCTCCGGGGAAACAGACAAATAACGGATCAGCCATTATGTCGGGATTAAAACCGGAGACAACTTACTACGTGAGGGCTTATGCCAAAAGCGGCAATCAGGTTTTTTATGGTAATGAACTCACTTTTACCACCCCGGCTGCCGAAGAAAAAACCAATTCCAACAGCAATTTTGGGCAGAAAAAGGAATCCAAATCAGGTGGAAGTAAGTAATTCAGCAATATTTTTGGCCTGAATAAAAATATTTTCAACAATATCAAAAATCCCCCCTTTTGGGGGTATTTTTTTAGAAATAATAAAGATAATTTTGCAGTGTTAACAATTTATAACACAAATTTCTAAGGTAATAATTATTTAATTTTTATTTTCGTGCATTCAACACGATGGATATAGTACAGCTTATATTCGTAAAATTTGGCTATTTGGTCAATGGTAGTTTGTACATTTATAAAAAACATATCACTAATTATAAGATAGATAAGTTTTTGTTAAACTGATTCAAAACACCGAAAATGAGAAATTATAATAAGACAATAATAAGTTAACACTGGAGTAGAGGCCGAAACTAACTGAAAAGTAAAGAAGTGAAAAGTTGTAAAACTGATTCAGAAGTTTTTTACTATAGATTTTTAACTGGAAGTTTAATTCAGGATATTCTATATTTCTTAATTCATAAACCCATTAAATTTTATTCTTATGAACTTAATTAATCGTGTAAAAAGTATTTTGCTAACTCCAAAAACGGAATGGTCGTTAATCGAATCAGAACAAACAGACGTTAAGACCTTGACAACCAACTACATGTTGCCACTTGCCCTGATACCTGCCATAGCCGGTTTCATTGGTTTTGGCCTTATCGGACAAAATGTGTTAGGTTTTCACATTGGTTCAGCCGGCTACGGATTGCGCTATGCAATTGTAAATCTGGTAAGCACTATCGGAGGTGCTTTTCTTACCGCTTACATTATCGACTTGCTTGCACCCAGCTTCGGCTCCGAAAAGAATTTTCTGCAATCATTCAAATTGGTAGTTTATTCTTACACTCCCATGATGGTGGCTGGTATTCTTTTAATTATTCCTTCATTGAGTATCCTTGCCACTTTGGCCGGTTTGTATGGTTTATATTTGCTTTATATCGGACTTCAACCCCTGAAAAAAACACCTGAGGACAAAAAAACAAGCTATTTTGTGGTTAGTCTGATTGTTGTAATTCTAGGTTCTTTTGTCCTTTCATCTATTTTATCATCCATATTTATTACATCTGGAATACGCTATTGATAAATCCTTCTTCTCCTGTTCTTTAATAAAAATAGAAAAATTAATCCGATAAATATTTTATATTTAATCCCAAAAACCAAATATCATGAAACGAACGCTATTATTTCTTTGTATCAGTTTACTGTTTAGTTTACAAATGAGTGCTCAGGGTTGGCTGGAGCGGGCCGGACAGCGGGTAAAAGACCGCGTGGTGGAAAAAGTAGAAAACCGTATTGACCAAAAAACCGACGAAGCAACCGATAAAGTGCTCGATAAAGCCGAAGGATCGGTAAAAAAATCGGGTAAGAAAAACCAAAAGGGTCAGGATGATGCTGAAGAAGCAACAGAAAGTAACGAAAATCAGGACGAAAATGCGGTAACAAATAGTAAAAATAAGCAGAAACTCGAATCGGTAAGTGCTTACGATTTTGTTCCGGGCGATAAAATCCTCTTTTTCGAAGATTTCAGCCAGGATGCCATCGGCGATTTTCCGGCACTGTGGACAACTAACGGCAGCGGCGAGGTGAAAACAGTCAATATTGCTCCCGGCAATTGGTTTCACATGAACGGCGATGATGCCGTGTATTGTTACACCAAAAATATCTCCTTCCCGGATAATTTTATTGTGGAATATGATATCATACCCGATGAGAATTTTCAGTATGGAATATGTCTTACACTTTATCAGGAAAATCCCGAAAATCCGAAGGAAGTAAACGATGATCTTTATCCGGGGCTGAGAGGGTTGCATATTACTCCACACTATGAAGGATGGGAAACAAAAGGGTATGAATCTGATCCCGACAAGGACTGGTTGATTGGTAAAGGCACTAAAAATCCTCTGCTTAAAGAAGAACTGAATCATGTCATTGTATGGGTACAAAAACGCAGGGTGAGAATCTATCATCAGGGAGCCAAAGTGCTCGATATGCCCACAAACATCTATGCGGATACAAAATTTAACCGGTTGCTTTTTTCAGGATGGGATCGCAACTGCGCACCTTTGATTACCAATATCAAAATCACCACTGCATCGCCCGATACCCGCAGCAAACTTATCACAGAAGGTAAATTGATTACCTACGGCATCACATTCGATGTGAACAAAGCCAATGTGAAACCCGAATCGTACGGCACTCTGAAAAGCATAGCCGATGTGCTGACCGAAAATCCGGCTGTGAAAGTAAAAATCACAGGACATACCGACAGCGACGGCGACGCAGCTAAAAATCTCGATTTGTCACAACGAAGAGCAGAATCCGTGAAAAACGAACTTGCCAAAAACTTCGGCATTGATGATTCCAGACTTTCTACCGAAGGAGCCGGTGAAACAAAGCCGATAGCCGCCAACGATACTCCCGAAAACAAAGCTAAAAACCGCAGGGTAGAGTTTGTAAAGTTATAGTAATGAAATCTTCACTTAAAATCAAGTTATTAGGTGTTGTTCTGCTCACTGCAAGTTACGCAGTGGCGCAGAATAACACTCCGCAATACTTTTTGAACCAACTGCCAGCTTTACCCGGCAATTTTTGCAGTGCAAATCACGATGAAATTGGACGGTGGAATGACCGGATCACTTTGCTCAAAGATAAAATGATGGAACTCCATGTGGCCGAAAAGTATGCAAAAGAAGAATATCAAGCTACTGTAAAGCCCAATTTGGCACTCTACGAACCTTCCAATGAGGCAGTACGTGAAAGATTTAAAACCATCATGGATGAAATTCAATCGGTTTCAGATAAATCAACGATGCTTCTGACGGACTTTATGAATAATAATGTAGAAAAAAAAGGGGAGATACTTGTGAAATATCGCCAAATGCGTGAACCACTCTATGAACAGAGAAATGAGGTAATCAGGCAGGGTAAAAGCACGTCGGCAATCGACATGAAAGTGTATAACCTCAACATGCAAGAATGTAAAGAGATGGCTGTAGTACGCAGAGAATTCTTATCGAAATACCGTGAGAGTCTGGACAAACTGGTAGAATACGGCATACGTGCCAATACACTTCAGGATGAGTCTTACGGAATAATCTATGAATCATATACATACAAAACCAAATACGGATTTTGGCTGGAATATATCATGCCTTATGTAGATGAGCTTATGAACATTTACGACGACATTCCCATGAAAAATACTGACAGAGAAAACATTTAACAGAAAACTCTTTTGGAGTAAATTTTATTCTGATAAAAAAGCAAAAGCTTAAAGCTAATTCTAACAATTAAAACCGCAAAAAATGAAAAAATTAATTTTTATTCTCAGCACGTTGTTTTTGCTGGCTGCCTGCGGGCAGAAGCAAACCGGCGAATCGAAAACCGACGAGAATGCTGCCAAAGAAGTAGCAGCACAGGCAAAAAAAGGTAAAAAATACCCGATCGAAAAGGGAATTGTTTATCAGAAATCGAATGTAATGGGTATAGAAAGCAATCCGGTGATTTATTTCGATAAATGGGGCGAATGGGAAACAACCGAAACCACTACAACCATCGAAATGCTGGGCATGAAAGAATCGTCCACATCACTCAAAATAGTGAAAGGCGACGATAACTGGGAAATCGATATGGATAAAAAAACCGGATATCACTACAACCGGCCTGCGGTCATCAACCAGTTAGGTGTGGATTTGGAAAATATAACCGCTGATATTATGGGCAAAATGAAACTGGAAAAAGTGGGCGAAGAAAACTTTCTGGGCTATCCATGCGTGAAATACAGTAT
>JAGPGR010000149.1 GCA_018055865.1 Paludibacteraceae bacterium
GGATAAGAAAACACTGATTGTAAATCTGGATACAATCCCACAGGAACTCACAAAATACAGTTTTGCTATTGCTAAGGGTGATAATCTGGGTGGATATATAAATTCTGCATTTACAGCTTCTTTTGTCACACAGCTTGATTCGACGTATAAATTTCCGGCTATCAGCGACGATAATTTACTTACACTGGTTCAGCAGAATACTTTTGAATACTTCCGGGAATACGCTCATCCGGTTTCCGGGATGGCCCGTGAGCGGCTCGGTTCCGGCGAAACAGTTACTACAGGCGGCACCGGTTTTGGTCTTATGGCGCTGCTTGCAGGTATCGAACGCGGATTCATTACACGTGAGCAGGGATTTCAGCGATTGAATACGACCGTGAATTTTCTCTCCGAAAAAGCCGACAGATTTCACGGTGTGTTTCCACACTGGCTCAACGGCACCACTGGCAAGACTATTGCTTTCAGTACCAAAGACAATGGTGCTGATCTGATTGAGACTTCATTTCTGATTGCCGGATTGCTTACCGTACAATCCTATTTTGCTTCCGGAAATGCTGCTGAAAAGGCTATGTGTACCAGAATTCAGCAATTATGGGAAGGTGTGGAATGGACCTGGTTTCAGAAAAACAACGAACCGAGACTATACTGGCACTGGTCGCCCGATTATGGTTGGGATATGAATATGCCCATCACCGGTTGGAATGAAGGTTTGATAACTTATGTGCTGGCTGCAGCATCGCCCACTTTCCCGATAGCGAAAAATGTATATTCCGAAGGCTGGGCCCGAAATGGAGCAATGAAAAACGGAAATAAATTTTATGACTTCACACTTCCGCTGGGCGAAAACAGGGGAGGACCACTATTTTTTGCCCATTATTCATTTTTGGGGCTTGATCCGCGAAATCTTGCTGATGAATATGCCAATTACTGGCAACAAAACACCGCTCATGCCAAAATAAATTATTCATACTGTGTAAGCAATCCTTTTGGTTATTTTGGTTACAGCAGCTCATGCTGGGGGCTCACGGCAAGCGATATTCCAAATGGATACACGGCTTCTTCGCCTGCCAACGACAGAGGTACAATAGCTCCGACTGCAGCGCTGGCTTCGTTTCCGTACACGCCTGACGAAAGCATGAGAGCCTTACATTTTTACTACTACGTGCTCGGTGACAAACTTTGGGGCGAATACGGCTTCAGGGATGCATTTAATTTGAGCAGCCAGTGGTTTGCAAATTCTTACCTTGCCATTGATCAGGGACCAATAGTGGTAATGATTGAAAACTACCGAAGTCACCTGCTTTGGAATTTGTTTATGCAACGTGATGATATCCAAAAAGGACTAACCAAACTGGGATTTACATATTAATCCTCTGACCCGTATAATTTCCGCAAAAACAGCTCAACATATACCGCTACCCGCTCATGGGTGGCGGTTCCTGTTAGTTCACCCGATGAGTCTACAACGGTGATTTCAAAAACGTATCGTCTTCCTTCCTGATGAATTAACATAGCTGTGCAGGTCATTTTTTCGCCAATTTTACTTGCTTTCAGGTGCTTCACATTTATTGATGTGCCTACGGTAGTCATTCCTTCGCCCAAATCATCAATCACATTCACAGCCGTATTTTCCATAAATGCCACCATTGCAGGTGTACCCAGAACCTCCAGACTACCGGAACCGAGTGAAGATGCGGTGTGATTTTTATCAACCAGTATCGATTGTGTGTATGATTTCATACGTGAATAATTATTTCTTAGTTGCAGTATGGAACTCGTATGTCGAATTTACACGGTCTTGGTGAATACTCGTATTCATGCTCGTTTCATATCCAATTCTTATTTTTTATGTATGAATCTCCTCCGATTTCCTAATTTTTCAGCAAGCTGATAAACTACTGTATTTTCGGGGATATTTTTTAAGGTTTATAAATTTTGTTTTTAATAAAAATATTTTCTCTATTATGAGCCCAATGAACCATATTTTGTTGAAAAAAATGGTTTTTTGAGCCAAAGAAAGCGGTCTTTGACATAGTTGCGTAATATATTTGAGTATCCGCACGAAGTTTATCCACTGGCAGCGTGCATAAGCCCACAGCTTGTGCTTGTCAAGACCGCGGTATCTGCTCTTGTTGTTGGGATAATGAAAACCAAACTGAAAAATTGTTGCTTCAACATTGTTTCGCTTGTTTCGCTCGTCCAGGGGGATGTCTCTTAGTTTCTGCCTGAGGAGCGATGATTGCACGTGTTTAAGGTTGAAATAACGGGGTTTTCCTTCATCGGTGATAATCCTCCATTGTTTGCTTTCGGGATTTTTTCGGGTTTTTACTTGTTGTGCTTCAATGATGTTTCCTGTTTTAATGTCGGTTACTGTAAGTTTGTCCTGATCTTGCTGATCAAGTGATAAATCGTATCTGGCTTGAGCTCCCTGCATGGCAGTGAGTTGAAGGTCGTAATTTTCCTGGTGAGCATGTTGCTGGTTTGATTCACTGTTATAAGCCCCGTCGGCATACACCTTTTCTATTTTTTGATGGACAATTTCCTGAGTTTTATTCAGGGCATCAATCAGGAAATCTTTGTCGGCAGCTGATACCACGTCGATTGCTACATCGGTGATCAGGTTAAGACGGGGTTCATCGTTTGATGCATCATCGCAGGTTTCGGTAATGTTTGCCGAGTAGCCCTTGACTTTGTTGCCGTCTTTATCCCGGTAATGAGCATCGGTATCGTGAGGCGATTGAACGGATTTGGCAGAGATTTTCTCGTTTTCCAACGGAATAACAACTTTTTGTTTGTCCACCGAAAACTGTTGCTCGAAAACTGTTTGCAGGGTTTTGTATTGTCCGTAAGGATAGTTGGCAAACAAGTTGACCAGGCGATACATCAGTTTGCCAAGCGCTATAAACCGTGCATCAATCTCCGCTTTGGTACTGCGGTAAACCACTTTGCTGCCCGATTCACCAAGAATCTCTTTGATCAAAGCCATTTCCTGTTTACCCCACGTGCGTTTGTAGATAAACCCTTCGCGTTCATCAATAAATAACCGAAGGGTTTCGTGCACCAGTTCGTAACGCGACAACCAGGCGATGTTACTGCCGATAAGCTTGCTGTCCATACGCACCTGCTTGCCCGACACCTGATAAGCCAACACGTGTTCTTTGGTCAAAGCATTCATGCATTGTTCCATCAAATCCGTTTTGTGCTCTTTGTTGTATTCAACCAATCGTTTACGGAAGAGGTAGTAGGTGGAAGCAACCGGTGGGGCATCGTCCAGGTTCATCAAACCTAATGCACCCCGAATCAACAGGTTGTAATTGCAGTTCTCGAACATCTGTTCATCACTCCAACCCTGACCCTCTTTGAGGATGGTCATGGCTACCAGTACGCGCACCGATGCGTTGGGTGCTCCATCAGAGCTTTTGTACAAATTCTTGAAAATTGTTTCGTTGATACGCATGGTTATCTGTTCGCGAAACAAATTATGCCAGGAATTATCCTTGTTGTAGAAGTTCTTTGACTTCCCCCGAAGCTGCTCTGAGGGAGACGAGAATATGTCCAACTGTTTATTTTTATCTGATTCTCTAAACATCTTCGTATTGTTAAATTTGATGCTAAGATACTAAATATAAATGAATTACGCAATATGTCAAAGAACTTTTTTTGAGATTTATTTCAATATATTTTATACAGACTCAAAATAAATGAGGCTGTCGTGTGAATTAATTATTTTATTAACCAATGTCCCCGTTGAGACGGTTGGCCGGCAAAAAAGACAGAATATCTGTTAGCGGTTAAGCAATTAACAGGGATTAATAAGTGCTCCGACTTTTCGGAGTGGACTCAAAAATGAAAAAGTATTCTTTATTTCTAATGTTGGGAGTTGCGTTTCTGACATTTAACGCTTGTAAATCCGAACTGGATTTAGACAAAGAACTGAAATTCTCAAAATTATCTGTTGAAGAACAAAAGCAGAAAATTGAAGAGAGCGGAATCGAATTCGTCGAAGCGATGGAAGGCTTGCAGGAAACTCAGGCCATGACCACATTGATGAATATGCTTACAATGACTGGTGGCGAAGTTTTCAGCGCACCAATGCAAAAGCTGTCTGCCGATATTAAAAATGCCCGAAAGGATGCGTTTACTAATTTCGACAAACAAATGCGTGTCAGTTATGTGGACAGTGAGGTATGGGGCGAATACGAATATGATTTTGACCAGGAGGTGTTCGAAAAGGTGAAGGACCTGACTGACAAAATTATTATTCGCTTTCCTGCTACAAGCAATGCTACTGAGAATAACGGTGTGATTACCATTACTTACGAAGAATCGTCTGTAGAGATTCCCGATTACGATGGCGAAAAATATCCTTCTAAAATTACCTGCAAAATGACTGTCGATTCAAAAGAAGTAATGAGCGCTGAATTTAGCGGAACTTATTACAGTGATGGAAGTCCTAAGAAAGTGACCCAATCGCTTAAAATGGATGACTATAAATGGACAGCAGAAATCGCTAACGACCAGAAAACAGCTTCAGAATCGTACGAATTTAAGAAGGGTTCTAAAACAATGATTAAGTCGGTGGCCGAAGTGAGTGGCACTTTGAAAGCCGATGAACTTCAGGATGCGATAGACAATGAAAGTCCACAAGACGCTATTGAGAAATTTGCTGTATATTTTCAGGTAATGAATGTGGCAGTAAAAGGTGGCACTTCCGATTTCGAAAGTTTGGCGGATGAAGCCCGTGATTTGGATTCTGAAGAACTCCCGGACAAGGAATATGCAGAACAATCTGTTGAAATCCTGAATAAATACATAAATTTTACTGCTTTCTTTGTGGACGATAACAGAAAATTTGCCGATGTGGAATTTTATGTGGTCGAAGTAGTAGATGAATATACTTATTACGACTGGTATCAGGAAGAATATGTAACCGAAACAGATTATTACTATGATTTTGCACCCCGATTTGTACTGAGTGATGGATCAAAAGTGGATGCTGAAGAATATGTACAGGAAGGTTTTGACGATCTTATCAAGCGACTTGAGGATATGACAGATTCGTATGATTACTAATAATCAGACACAATTTTAAAAGGGAGCTTTGCTCCCTTTTTTATGGTACTACATAGCGCATTGTTCGTGTAGCACAACCGTACCAAATGCCAAAACCGGGTTCGCTGATATTTGAATTCAGCGGTTTTACTTCGTTGATAAACACATTGTTCGCTATTACCGAAAACATGGTCATGTCCTTGAAAAACATAGTGGATGTGCTGTCGATGGCACGAATCCGGATATCCAC
>JAGPGR010000150.1 GCA_018055865.1 Paludibacteraceae bacterium
TTTATCAGTTCGTTGAGTTTATCGTGTTGTTCCTTCAAATCAGCAAGTTGCACTTCGTCCATGCCGTCGGTTACTTCCTTTCTGTAACGGCTTATGAAAGGAATAGTAGCTCCTTCGTCGAAAAGAGCTATTGCATTTTGAATCTGTTTTTTGGAAAGTTGGAGCGATGCCGAAAGAAGATGAATGCTGTGGTCGGTTAACATGAATATTTATATAAATTTAATGGTGCTGAGTGCATTCTCAAGAATAGTACGTTCGTTTTCAGTAGCATAAGTAAGAATGGCGGTCAGTGCAAAATCATCGACCAGCATTGTGTAATACTCTTGCGAATAGGTCCTGTTATCGTCGGTAGTAATCACCCGCATAGTCGTAAATTCGGTTCCGTTTATTAGCTTTGCAGACATTAACTTATCCGGATATTCCCGCTTAACCGGCTCTTTTTCAAGTGCCTGGCGAGTCAGTTTCAGATAATCGGCGCCGCTTCGGATTCGTGTATTCCCAGTTACATTTTCGGCAAGCAGGAGCATATTCGAATTGAAAACGGAGTCCGTTGCCCCCAACTCAAATTGAGAGGCAGTGAGCAAAATGACTGTTGTTATTTTAGAGGCATCGCTTATATTCGATGAATTTTTGTTCATCAGGTTCTGATTTTGCTTCTGAGACAGTGTAGCCCAGCCTGAAGGCACTGCTACACTGAAATTGAAATAAGAATTGTGATAAATTCCCTCTTCAATTGTTCCATAATCAAAATCCTGCCGGTTTTTATCATTTTTATTACAGGCTGCAAAAGTGAATGATAAAAATAGCATCAGATACAGATGCTTCAGTTTCATAATGTTTGTGTTTAACTCGTTCGGATTACAAAATTAGGGATTTTTTTTCTATTTTTGTGCTCCTGAAACATAACAATATATAAATGCGATTAAATTCTCTTTCCATACTCAATTATAAAAACATCCGTCAGACCGACCTGAATTTTCCGGCAAAAATCAACTGTTTTGT
The DNA here is from genome assembly GCA_018055865.1 of Paludibacteraceae bacterium. Lineage (GTDB taxonomy): Bacteria > Bacteroidota > Bacteroidia > Bacteroidales > Paludibacteraceae > UPXZ01. Next base: position 1,003 of record JAGPGR010000150.1, read on the forward strand.
CGGTAATAACGGCATGGGCAAAACCAACTTGCTGGATGCCATTTATTATCTTTCTTTCTGTAAAAGTCATTCCAATTCCATTGACAATCAGAATATTAAGCACGATTCCGATTTTCTGATGATCCAGGGAAAATACGAACTGAGAGGTAATCCGGAGGATATTTATTGCGGTATAAAACGCCGGCAAAAAAAGCATTTCAAACGAAATAAAAAGGAATATTCGCGCCTGACAGACCACATCGGACTGCTGCCTCTTGTCTTGATTTCGCCTGACGATGATGGCCTGATAGCCGAAGGAAGCGACGAACGCCGCAAGTTTATGGACGGAGTGATTTCACAATACAACAATCAGTACCTCAACGCATTGGTTCAATATAACCATGCTCTCAAACAACGTAATGCACTGCTGAAGGATGAAAATATGACCGACGAATCTCTTTATGAGATTTGGGAAGAGCAAATGGGGCTGCACGGAAACTACATTTACGCGGAGCGCAAACAATTTATTGAACGCTTTATTCCAATGTTTCAGCAAATTTACAGCTTCATTTCGGATGATAATGAACGGGTTGGGCTTGTTTACAAATCGCAACTGGATGAAGCCGACCTGACCGAAAAACTCTCTCAAAACCGTGAACGCGACCGTATTATCGGCTTCAGTATGAACGGGATACACAAAGATGAACTCGAAATGACTCTTGCCGGATATCCGATGAAGCGTGTGGGGTCGCAAGGACAAAACAAAACGTTTATTGTTTCGTTGAAGCTCGCACAGTTTCATTTTTTGAAACAAACAAACGGTGTAAAACCTATTCTGCTACTCGATGATATTTTCGACAAACTGGACGAAAAGCGGGTAAATAAAATAGTGGAGTTAGTTTCAGGTGATGAATTCGGTCAGATTTTCATTTCGGATACCAACAGCCGGCACTGGGAGGAAATTCTCCCGCGGATAAACCAAAGTTCGATGATTTACAATGTAGTAGATGGAGAAGTTACTGAATCAAACAATATTCAATCGCCCCTAAAATAGTGATTTTCATGGATGGATAAATTCAATTCAACATGTTCATGTAAAATATTACATTTAGTTTTTATAAATTACAACATATTGACAATCAAGTAAAAATAATGAATAAAACCATAAGAACAGGCATCATCGGATTCGGATTATCCGGACGTGTGTTTCATGCTCCTTTTATTGATGTGGTGGAGGGATTTGTATTATCAAAAATAAGCACAACTAATACTTCCGGTATTGAACTTATCAAAAACCGGTACCCTGAAACCCAAATTGTAGCCGGTGCCGAAGAAATTATCAACGACCGGAACATCGATCTGGTGATTGTTACATCGCCGAATACCGTTCATTTCAAATGGGCAAAAGCAGCCCTGCTGGCCGGAAAACACGTCGTAGTGGAAAAACCATTCACCAACACCACGGCCGAAGCCGACGAACTGATAGCGCTGAGCAAAAAACAGGAGAAAATTCTGACAGCTTACCACAACCGGCGATTTGTAAGTGATACAAAAACCGTAAAGAAGATTTTTACGAGCGGATTGTTGGGCGATATAGTGGATTACGAAACACATTTTGATCGTTTTCGACCGAATCCACGTCCTACAGGATACTGGCGCGAAAATCCGCTGCCGGGTTCCGGTATTTTTTACGATCTGGGCTCGCATCTCATTGACCAGGCGCTGCATTTCTTTGGATTGCCGCTGTCCGTTACCGCCCACATCACTTCGCAACGGAAGTGGGCTAAAGCAGATGATTGTTTTGATGTGAAACTACACTACCCTACCCTCACAGCCACTCTGAAATCATCCATGCTGGCCAAAATTCCCGGACCCACTTTTCTTATTCATGGCACCCACGGTTCTTTTGTAAAATACGGACTGGATGTTCAGGAAGAGAATCTTAACAAAGGGCTGATTCCTGATTCGCCCGAATGGGGCAAAGAACCTGAAAACATTTGGGGAAAGCTGGTTAGCGAATTTGAAGGTGTGAAAATGGAGGCAACCGTAGAAAGTGAAAACGGTGATTATCGCGAATATTTTGTCAATTTGAGGGAAGCCATTCGGGGTAATGCTCCACTGGCCGTAAAACCAGAAGAAGCCCGTAATGTGATTCGGGTAATCGAACTGGCATTTCAGAGCAGTAATGAACAAAGAACCGTAAAATTTGAGCTTTAAAAAATCTCTTTTAGTAACAGATTTTTCATAAAAAACTCTGCCAAGTCAATTCGGGGCAGAGTTTTTTTCAAAAATTTGTGTAATTCGTCTTGATTCGCGAAATTTTGCTTTTCTACAACACAGCAGCCTTAAAGGTATCGCCCTGCGTGAAATCGCCCGTTCGATATCCTTTCATAAACCATCGCATGCGCTGATCGGCAGTTCCGTGAGTAAAAGAATCGGGCACAACATAGCCCTGTGCCTGTTTCTGAATGGTGTCATCGCCCACTGCATTGGCGGCTCCGAGTGCCGATTCTATATCTCCTTGTTCCAACTGAATTGTACCCATCTTCACAGCATAATGTACCCAGAGTCCGGCATAAAAATCGGCCTGCAGTTCCAATCGCACCGAAAGATCGTTGTATCTGCTTTCAGAAACCCGCCCCCGGTAATTTTGCATTTGATCGGTCAGTCCGAGCAGTTTCTGAATATGATGACCTACCTCGTGAGCAGTCACATAAGCTATTGCCAGTTCGCCGGGTGCATTGTACTGAGATGCCAGTTTGTGAAAAAAGTCCAGATCCATATACACTTTTTCGTCGCCCGGGCAATAAAATGGTCCCACCTGTTCAGATGCGCCTCCACATTCTGAAGTGGTAAAATCAGTAAAAGTTACAAAAGTGGGTTTTCGGTACTGAGCACCTTCCTGTCTGAAAATTTCAGTCCACACATCATTAGCACTGTTGAAAACGCCCAGTGAGAATACTTTCAGGTCTTCGTTTTCTTTTGCTCTACCCGGATCTACTGTCGCTTCAGTCTGAGTGGCACCTCCACCGCCGAATATATCCAGTACCGGTGAAAAATCCTGTCCGGTGAATAAATAAAGAGCCAACACGATGATAGTGCCCAGCCCGCCTCCCATTGCCATTTTACCTCCGGTTGACATGCCACGACGGTCTTCGTAATTAGACTCATCGTCGTTTCTGTTAATCCATTTCATGATAGTTTGTAGTTAGAAGTTTGAAGTTCGCAGTTTATAGTTTTTTTTGTCGACTGATATACAGCACTTTAAATTCATTTCGCGTGTATTACCAGTCAATTTCACTCATTCCGTTTTGTTTCAGATATTCGTTTGCCAGCACAAAATGATTATTGCCAATAAATCCTCTGTATGCCGAAAGTGGCGACGGATGTACCGATTTCAAAACCAAATGCTTCGAAGGGTCAATAATTGTTCCTTTCTGCTGTGCATAATTACCCCACAAAATAAATACCAAATTTTTCTTTTCTGTTACAAGCAATCGGATTACTGCATCGGTAAATGTTTCCCAGCCTTTACCCTGATGCGAACCGGCTTGATGCGCCCTCACTGTAAGCGTGGCATTGAGCAAAAGCACGCCCTGATTGGCCCAGCGGGTCAGATTTCCGTTTGCAGGAATGGGCTTGCCTGTGCTTCTGCAGATTTCCTGAAAAATATTCACCAGAGAAGGAGGCGATTCCACACCGTCGTTTACCGAAAAGCATAAACCATGTGCCTGCCCCGGTCCGTGATAGGGATCTTGACCCAGAATAATCACTTTAACACGATCAAGCGGACAAGCATCAAATGCATTGAAAATCAATCCGGCTGGCGGAAATATCTTTTTAGTCTGATACTCCGTTCGAACAAAATCTGTAAGTGCTTTGAAATAAGGCTTTTCAAATTCCGGCCGTAAGTGTGTTTTCCAACTTTCGTCAATTTTTACATCCATTATACATTGTCAGGTATTGAAGTTTCTGAAGAAATTTATCTTAAAGAAACAATAATTGAAACTGTTCATAACTTTTTCAAATATCCATGCTTCCACTTCAATCTGCAATCTACAAATAAAAGAATCGGCTATAAAACTATTTATCCAATCAACCAATCTCGTCCATCGCTTTTTTCAACAGACTCATTGCTTCATTCAACACACTTCGGGGGCAGCCGATGTTGAGTCTTAAATGTCGTTCGCCGCCGGGTCCAAAAGTTATTCCTTTATTCAATCCCAATTTGGCTTTTTTGACCATAAAGTCCTGAATTTCATTCGAATTCATATTCATTCCACTGCAATCCAGCCAAATCAAAAAAGA
>JAGPGR010000151.1 GCA_018055865.1 Paludibacteraceae bacterium
GGATACGTGGTGCAGGCAAACATAAAATCTTGCCACACCAGAATTCCTTTTTCATCGGCCAGCCGGTAGAAATAATCGTCTTCGTAAAATCCTCCGCCCCAGACACGAATCATGTTCATATTGGCAGCTGTGATGTTTTCAAAAAGCCGGTCGTAATACGCTTTATCCTGCTGTGTATTAATTATTTCTCCTGGAATGTAGTTGGCTCCCTTGGCAAAAAGCGGAATCCCGTTTACTTTGAAATAAAACGTTCGTCCGTCATCGTCTGTATCTCGAACGAGTTCAATTTTTCTCAGTCCGGTTTTTATGTGTTTTTCGGCAATAATTTTTCCATCGGCCGTAATTGTTGCCCGAAAGCCGTAAAGCACCTGCTCACCCCAACCCGTTGGCATCCAGAGTGTTGGGTTCTTTATTTCCAATGGAATGGAAATGGTGTTTTCTCCTTTCGTAAGGATGATTTCCTGTAGGATTTGTTGAGGTTCTCGGCTTAAAATAAGCGGGTTGTAATCAATTGTCAGTGTGGCGTTTACCGGTTTTTCGGATAAAGAATAGACTTCCAGCTGGTTATTCAGTTTTGCGGTATTTTTTTCAATTTCCAGTTGCTGTACCCAATAATCAGTAATTCGGGCCTGATTAAAAAAAGTCAGTTCTACCGGTCGCCAGATTCCGGTTTGAACCATTCGAATTCCCCAGTCCCATCCGTAATGATAGGGTGCTTTGCGTGTGTAAACACTCATGCGCGGCAGTCGGTGGTCGTTGTCGGCCGGATAATCGAAACCGCTGGTGATGTAAGCCGGCAGCATGGCTTCAATGGGAGAGAAAAAACGAATATAGAGTTGATTCTCGCCTTTTTTAAGGATATTTTTTACCGGGACTTCGTAGCCGAGAAACATGTTTTCTGCATGGATGATTTTTGATCCGTTGAGAAAAACATCGGCGTACGTGTCAAGTCCTTTGAATGTGATCAGCACCTCATCACACGAAAGCTGTTCATCGGTTAATGTAAAGCTTTTTCTGAAATCCCAGTTTTTATCTTCCACCCACTGCACCAGTTTCTCATTGGAGCCCCAATAAGGGTCGGGCAATACTCCGAGACGGATTAAATCCCGCTGAACCGAACCGGGTACAATTGCATCTTTCCACTGGTTTTTACCAGTCTCAGAAAATTGCCAGCCATCATTCATTGAAATTGTTTCCAATTGTTGAGCTACACTTATTAATGGCCATATCAGCATCAAAATAGAATATATGATTTGTTTCATTTCATTTATCAATCCCGAAAGTGAACATTTCCGAAGGGGTATGTGCTTTGTCCATTTGTTTTTTTAGTTTTCTGACTTTGTCCGGATTTTCTGCCGAAAGATCTGTTTTTTCGAGCGGGTCATTTTTTAGATTATATAGTTCAAACGTCGGATTTCCGCTTTTTATCATCTGTTTTATCAGTTTCCAGTCTCCTTGTCTTACTGCCTGTCGCCCACCTTCTTCATGAAATTCCCAGTAAAGATACTTGTGAGACTTTTGTTTGCCCTTTCCGGTAATTGTTGGAAGAATTGAAACTCCGTCTGTTTTTTGCTTCCAGGATTTTGTTTGTTGGGTCAGTTGGACAAATGTTGGCATAAAATCCCAGAAAGCGGACGGGAGTTCAGATTTTACTCCGGCAGAAATAGTTCCTTTCCACTCCATAATAGTTGGAACCCTAATTCCGCCTTCATAAAGTGAGCGTTTCGTTCCGCGTAGTGTTTGTTCGTTGGCAAAAAAAGCCGGATCAGCTCCGCCTTCCATGTGTGGCCCGTTATCGCTGGTAAAAATGAGCAGTGTATTTTCCTCAATTCCCAATTGCTTCAGTTCGTTTCTGATTTCGCCCACGTACGCATCCATTCGGGTGACCATTCCTGCAAATTGTGCACGAGGTTCATCTGCTGGGGCATAATTTCCATTTCCACTGTAGGGAGTTTCCGGGAATTTACCTGAATACATTTTCAAAATGCTGTCGTCAGGTTGTTCCAGTCCTGCATGAGGTAATGTGTAGGTGATATAGGCAAAAAATGGTTGATTGGCATTACTGCGTATAAATGAAAGTGCCTGCCGGTGAATTAAATCCTGAGAATACTCCTTACCGGTAAGAATGGTTTTTTCATCATTTTCCCATAGCCATTTCGGATAGAAGGTGTGTGCTTGTCGCTGGCAATTGTATCCGAAAAAATAATCAAATCCTTTCTTGGTTGGCTCCGAGCCCGATCCGGGAAATCCGAGTCCCCATTTTCCGTAGATTCCGGTCACGTAGCCGGCTTGCTGAAACAGATTTCCCAAAGTCTTCATATTCCCTACCGGTTCCTGACCTTCGGGAGCATATTCCTGGTTACCGCGCACATGCGTGTGTCCGGTGTGAAGTCCGGTCATCAGACTGGCGCGGGATGGTGCGCTCACGGAAGTGCCACAGTAGAATTGCATGAATTGCATTCCATTTTCGGCCATCTTGCTCAGGTTGGGAGTGCGGATTATTTGCTGACCATACGGCTCAATATCTGAATAGCCCAAATCGTCGGTAAGAATAAATATCACATTAGGAGGCGTAGAGAGAGCAAAAGCAGAGGTAGAAATGGCTGTTAACAGCAGCGCAGCAGGAAGTTTGTTTTGCATGTTTTTCGCGGTATTAGGGATTACTGCACAAAGATACTAACTAAAAACTTTAATTACAAACCACTGTTTAATAAAAAATATTAATAATCTTATGTGATTTTTTGACGGAGAATTCGGCTGTGTTACGTATGATTTTTTTTCCTTCAAATTTGCCGGAAATACTAATGCCTGATTCGGCTTTTTTTGCAATATTCTGCTTAAACAAAATACAATTCACCAAAATATTCCGGACGGTGAAAATCCGGATTCTCGGTATGTATGGGAGCCCAACTTACAAAATGAATAGAATCGGTGTCGTCAGCGCATTTATAGAAATTTCCACGAATCATGTCAGGAAGATTATCCGGATCAAGATTCATTAGTTTCATTGGTATTTTCACAGTTAATTCCCATTCAAACATTCCCTCCATTTCCTTGAAAGGTTTTTTTCCCATAGATGCATAGCGCTCTATGGTTGCCATTTCTTCTTTTGAAAAAGGAACCACATCTTCATTTCGTCCTTTACGGCTTGACGCTGAGCAAGTTCCGATACAGTTGAATTCAAAATTAGTATATTTTTCAGCATCTTCGGGCATGCAGAAGAACTCTACACAGCTATCTTCGTGAACGGGTGAATGATCCTCGGTATATACGGCTTTCAGCATGGTACCGTTTACTGAAAATTTCAAAAAAACTGCATTGGAAGACCTCCCAATGAAAAAATAGGTAATTGGCTTGTATGCATACAGATCCGGCCAGTTAAGTGTTTCAATCACAGATTTATAGCCCGAATCTTCCAGTAAATCACCCGCTGACTCTATCCAGGCTTCATTCAGCGCTTCTATCAAAGGGATTTCCAGTTTTTTCATAGTTTTGAAATATTAGTTGGTTCGATGTATGCAAAAATAGTGTTTTTTTCTAAAAAAATCAAATACTTTTTTAAAAACAGAACAACTTAACAAACAGAAAATCAGTCATTCTAAATTTTGGTAAAAGTGGAATACATTTGTTGTTTTTTAGAATAATTGTACCTAACTTTGGCAGGTTTTTTTATTTCAATCAAAAATTACCGGGTTTAGTATGTTTTTTCTTACAAGGATTTTTTTTCTCATTTTCTGCATGGTCTTTCCTTTATTACCGGTAATGGCGCAGACCGAACAAGATCCGCTTGTCACACAGATTACTGTTCACAACCGCGACAGCACGTTCAGACATTTGTATATATACAACGACCGGGATGAGAAAACACTCGAAACTACCTATGTGCTGACAGGTGAAGAATGGATGCGAAAAGATCAGACGGAATGGATATACATAAGTGGCCTTTACGCAGGCAGTTACTTCAGGAAATGGGACGGAAAAGCGTGGAAAACAGTTCACCGGATTAACCTCGAATACACCGACGAAAATCTGATGAAAGAAACGCATGTCGATTTTCAGAACAATACGCCCCGCAATGTTTCAAATACAGTCCGGATGTACGAGAAAAACCTTCTGAAGTCAAAAACAGATCATTTCTGGAACGGAATTGCCTGGGAGAAGAAAATGCAGACAAATTACGATTATAATGCTGAAAATCTGATAAGCCGTTTGATTCTGAAAGAATTTGAAAATGACAACCCCGTAAAAGAGACGATTATTGATTTCAAATACAATGAATTTTCAAAGCCAGACAGTCTGATTGAAACTCATTATCAGAATTCTGAACTGATAAGTAAATCATTGACAATGATTTATTATGATCCGGTTTCGAAACTGAAGACAGCTGAATTTCTTAAAACCCTGGACTTCAGGTATTTGATCTGGAAAAATGTACAAAACGTAAGTTACCGGTTTAATTCTTCCGGAAAATTGATAGCTGAAAACTATCAGCACTGGGCCGGATCATTTTGGATAAACGACTTACAGTATGAGTACGCTTACGATGCCGATGGAAAGTTGGTAAGAAAAACAACCAATCTGCCTATTTACGATGATTATCGTTCGGTTTCGTCAGTCTCTTATTCCGATTTTAGGTACGGAAAAGCCAGCTTAATAGAAGCAAAAATCGAATTCTGGGGAGGTGAAACCGGAGAACCGATCCAAACGTTTATTCCGTATCAGTTTAATAAAGAGATAGTTGTGAATACGGGGAGCAAAATTGAAATCAGCTACATTCCGGTGGATGTAACCGGAGTGAATGATATTATGTCTTTTGAAAATAATTATATCCGGATTTATCCCAATCCCTCGAAGGGAATATTTTACTTCGACAATGAAAAATCGGGTGTTACGCACTGGTTGGTTACTGACCTGAGCGGAAAATTACTGCTAACAAAAGAACAAAAGGAACGTTCGGGAGTGATTGATTTGGGCGATTTCAAACCCGGAGTCTATTTATTGCAGGTATTTACTCCCGAAGGAACAAAAGTGCAAAAACTTATAAAAGAGTAAGCCCTGGAGTTTTTAAAAACTAAAATGTTAAATCAAGTGTCGAAAGACATAAAAGAATATTGAATAATAAATTGTAAACCGTAAAAGATTTTAGTATGATTAAAAAGAAAATAATTGTGTGTATGACCGCATTAACCATTACTACAGGCGTATTTGCCGCCAACCCCTTGCTG
>JAGPGR010000152.1 GCA_018055865.1 Paludibacteraceae bacterium
TCCACGTACATTTTCAAAATCTTTGTGTTTTTGCTCTTCATCACCATCTACACCAAATCCTATCATAGAAATGAGATTAAATTCTTTCTTTGCATCTTCGTATATCAGATTGTCAAGTTCCACGACAGAATTTCTCCAAAGTTGAATAAATGAGATAATTTCTTCCTTTGTAACAGTTTCAATAGGTTTGCCCCAGTATTTTTCCAATTTTTCCTGTGCCCAGGTCCACTCGTAATTGTAGTACTCGCGGTGCATCTCTTCGAATCGTTTTTGAATGGATTTAAGGGTCATTTTGTCTTTTTCTATGTCGTTCAGAAGCCGTTCCACCTCTTTTTTCGGAACAATCAATCCCGAAAGATCAATCCAGTCGCCTGAACCCTTTTTGGTCGTTGATGCCAGTGATTTTTGAAGTTCGGCAAACGAGGCAGGATTTTCTTTTGCGATTTTACTTATTAGGGAATTTCCCAGAAATTTGTAAATGCCTATTTTATACAACTTTATCCCCTTATTCAATGATGAATTTTTTATCCTGCAATTCTGATATGTGTAAAGTTCGGTAGTTTCGCCCGAAATTTTTTTCAGATTTTCCAGCACTTCCACTCCTTTATACATTTTGTGGATGGTGTAGGGACTTAACAGGTTGAAATTAATAGGATCGAGCTTTACGTCGTCTTTTCGGTTGTCACGTTTAGGCCACTTCTGGGCATCACGAATGGTTCCTACACTTCGTAAGTTCACCGCCGGAACCAGATAACTTTCGGTAGCATTTTCTATCAGGTATGAGAATGGCAGGTCTGTGGTATCCGAATGGGAAGTGTGACGACCCATTACCAGCGTGAATGTGCCTATTTTGGCCGGCCAGAGAATGTATGAATCGCTGGTGGTTTTGGAACCTCGTTCTACTATGCCCTGATGAATGGGACCGAGTTTATACATGTGGTTACTTTGATTGGAACCGCTTCCTGCATTCAGGAACGAAAACATGCCGGCTATCAGCAAACTTGATTTGTGGTGCGAAACGGTGTAAGGTCCGGCAAAAATAGCGGTAGCTTCACCGTGCATGCCCTGGCAATTAGAGAAAAATACCGAATCCAGGGCAGAATAATGTTTGTCCATGATGCAGCCTTGTCCGATAAAACACTTGGAAATGAGTGTGGAATCAGTAATGCTAGTACCCGAACTTAAAATAAAATCGGTGGCTTTTACACCCGAGCCTACCATAACCGGCGCTTGTTTATTGCTGTTGATCGAACCGTTTTTCAGATTGGAAGCTCCTTTAATTGACGCGAAGTCGCCTATTTTTACATTCTTAATTCGTCCGCAATTGATAATTATTACATTTTCGCCAATTTTTCCTTTGTCTGAGCTTGTGAGTAGGGTATATTCGTCTATCATTTTTTGAATTTTGTCAATCACCGCCGGCCTGTGTCTGTAAAGAGCCAGCACGTATGCCAGTGGTGCCGACAGAAAATCAAAAATCGGTATTTCGCGTCCACCGGTTTCGTTCATCACGCCTACACGCACACCATTGCCAAAACTCGTGGTTTGATCCACTAAAATGGTGTTTGTGTTTTCAATGTAGGTTCCGTTGCCTATTTCATAGTTGGCTATGTAGTTTGGAATTTTGTCTATAAAAACATCGTTTCCGATGGTGCAGTTGTGGATGCAACAGTTGTATATTCCGCTGTGTTTCTTAAAACCGCCGTCCATCTCGAATACTTTTTCGAATGTGCCCAACCGGACCTGGCCCGAAAAACTCACATTTGATATAAATTTTGGGCTAAAATCTGTGGCAACCAGGATGTTTTTCCAATCGTCGGCACTACATCCGTAAACAACAAGAGTAGCAATCTCTTTTTCAGTCAGGTTTCTATAATTGTTCATAAAGTGGAATTTGGTTTTTGTTAAATGTGTTTTAATTCATTTCTTCTTCTTCGTATTTGTCGAAAAGAAAATCATTATACGGATAACGTTCTATATGTATGGTCTTTACTTTATCGTAAATCAGTTTTCTCAGTTCATCCAGGTTGGTTCTGTTTTTTGCAGAAATAAAAATGCAGTTTTCGTGAAGTTTGCTCATCCAGGTGTTTTCGAGTTCTTTCAGACTGATGTTTTCACGTTTGAGAGGCGAGAGGTCGTCACTTTCTTTCGGTGTGTACGAAAATGCATCTATTTTATTGAAAATAAGTACCATCGGTTTTTCAGTTTTGTCGATGTCCTTCAGCGTTTGATTCACCACTTCCTGTTGTTCTTCGAAGTTGGGGTGTGAAATGTCCACAATGTGAAGCAGCAGATCTGCCTCACGGACCTCATCCAAGGTTGATTTGAACGATTCGATTAAATGATGGGGAAGCTTACGAATGAACCCAACGGTATCAGAAAGCAAAAACGGCAGATTGTCAATTATCACCTTGCGAACGGTGGTATCAAGCGTTGCAAATAATTTATCTTCGGCAAATAATTCTGATTTGCTGAGCAAATTCATTAAGGTCGATTTTCCCACATTGGTATAACCTACTAATGCCACACGAACCATTTTTCCGCGATTTTTCCGTTGGGTAGCCATCTGGCGGTCAATGGCCTTCAGCTCATCTTTCAGTAAGGATATTTTTTTCAGAATGATGCGCCGGTCTGTTTCCAACTGGGTTTCGCCCGGTCCGTATCGACCTATTCCACCGCCCCGCTGACGTTCCAGGTGAGTCCACATCCCCGTAAGTCGGGGCAGAATATACTGATATTGAGCAAGTTCTACCTGTGTTTTGGCATTGGCAGTTTGCGCCCTTCGGGCAAAAATATCCAGAATAAGATTGGTTCGATCCAGCACTTTCACTACATCTACAGCATTAGGGCTTTGATCTACCAGTTCTTTTTCGATATTTCGTACCTGTCGGGGCGAAAGTTCATCGTCAAAAATCACAATTCCGATATTATTTTCCTCCACGTAGGCTTTGATTTCCAGTAATTTACCCGGTCCAACAAATGTGTTGGGATGAGGATAATCCAGGCGCTGGATGAAAATTTTTTGCGGTATAGCACCTGCTGTTTCGGCCAGAAAGGCCAGCTCATCCAGATATTCCCTGGCTTTGTCTTCGGGCTGATCGGCTGTGATAAGTCCCACCAGGATAGCCGTTTCTTTATAAATTTCAGTTTTTATGTCGTTTCTGTTTGGCATTGAAAAAGAGTATAAAATGAAAAGTACAAAATTACGATAATTCTTTAAAATATCGATTATTTTTCTTTATACATATAATAATACTAAACGAACAGTATCAGGAGTTTTTTTTTATTCACCGGATATAATTACTTTCAATTTTATCCGTTTATAAAGAAGCTGAAAAATTCCTTTTCAAATAGCTGAAAATGCTTATCTTTGTCCTTTTTTTTAACGGAAATACAATTTCGTTATACAACAGTCTGAACATGCATAAAAGAGTAACTATATTTTTGATTTTGCTGATTTTCAATTTCTTTTCCCTTTTTCCGCAGGCAGGAAGAGGTGTTTACCGTTTTCTGGATTTGCCCGTTTCATCGCGTATGGCAGCCATTGGTGGTATGAATGTTTCCCTGCGCGATCACGATGTGAATTTTGCTTTCATGAATCCGGCGCTGCTCACCGAACAAACAAACGGAGTAATCGGGCTGAATATGGCTAACTACCTGGCAGATATTAAATTCGGAAGTGCCGTTTACGGACATAATTTTGGTGAAAACAATTACACGTCGTTTGGAGTGCAATATGTGGATTTAGGAAAATTCAAAGGATACGATGAACTGGGTAACTATACAGAAGATTTTACCGCTAAAGACATAGCACTGTACATTTCTTACGCACGTCAGTTGAATGAATACTTCACCGTTGGTGCCACTTTCAAACCAATTTTTTCGGCCTACGAACGATATACCAGTGTTGGAATAGCTTTTGATGCAGGTGTCAATTACACCACCGAGTTGTTCAGCGCGGGCTTGGTTCTCCGGAATATGGGTGCTCAGCTCAAAGCGTACTATCCCGATGAACAGGGACAGCATCGCGAACCGCTTCCTTTTGATATTCAGCTGGGTGTGAGCAAAAAATTTGCGTATGCGCCTATCCGCATTTCGGGTACACTGAATAATCTGAACAGATGGGACGTAGCCGGCTATCAGACAACTGCCATAACAACAAATCTGGACGGCACAACCGAAGTAAAAGATGTAAAACCGCTGGATATGGCCTTTAGGCACGTTGTGTTAGGAGTGGAACTGGTTCCATCCGATAATTTTTATATAGCGTTGGGTTACAACCACCGCCGCCATCAGGAAATGACCATGGAGGGGTTCAAAAGTCTGGCCGGATTTTCTCTGGGGGCAGGAGTAAAACTATATAAATTCCACGTTGGGTTTGGTCTGACTCAATTTCAGGTGGGAAATTTTGCTTATCAATTCTCCTTCAGTACCAATTTAAACGAATTTGTAAGTTTTTAAGAAATGAAAAAAATAATTGTTGCGATTGATGGATTTTCATCCTGTGGAAAAAGCACCATGGCTAAAGAACTTGCAAAGTATGCGGGCTATATTTATGTAGATACAGGAGCCATGTACAGGGCTGTAGCATTATTTGCACTGCAAAACGGATGGATGAACGATGAGGAAATAAACGAAACGGAACTGAAAAACCACATAAGCGAAATTGAAATCACCTTCAAAACCAATGAATCAGGACTTCAGGAAACGTATCTGAATGGTGAAAATGTAGAAAATGAAATTCGTACTCTCCGGGCAGCCAACGGAGCCAGCCGGGTAAGTACTATCGGATTTGTAAGGCGCGAAATGGTGCGTCAGCAGCAAGCCATGGGCACAGAAAAAGGCGTGGTAATGGACGGCAGAGATATCGGAACCGTTGTATTTCCGGATGCCGACCTGAAAATATACCTTACAGCTTCACCTGAAGTCCGCGCTCAGCGCCGCTACGACGAACTGAAAGCTAAAGGTGAAACCGTAAATTACGATGATGTACTTGCCAATGTCAAAGAACGTGATTTCAGAGACTCAAACCGGGCTGAAAGTCCCCTCTACAAAGCCTCTGATGCTATCGAAATAGATAATTCCAACCTTTCGCTTGAAGAACAGCGAGAACTGCTGAAAACATTATTCCATCAAAAAGCGTTTTAAATATAATCTTTGAACCTGAATATAAAGTAAGTTCGGAGAATCAATCTG
>JAGPGR010000154.1 GCA_018055865.1 Paludibacteraceae bacterium
GTTCATTGGGCTCATAATAGAGAAAATATTTTTATTAAAAACAAAATTTATAAACCTTAAAAAATATCCCCGAAAATACAGTAGTTTATCAGCTTGCTGAAAAATTAGGAAATCGGAGGAGATTCATGGTGATTAAATTTTTAGAAATTAAACAGAAGTGATAATTAAATCCATAAAGTATAGATTTATAATTTTAATAATTCGGAATATGGAATCAGTTGCAAATTTGGAGTTTTAATATTTTATTTATAGTTTTTATTAAATTGGATATTCCGGTGATATTGACCATCCCTTAGGTTGTGTATCGCTCAACACTATGGCATGACAAAAAAATTCCGTTTTTTTTATGACAAAACTATACACCCATGCTAACACTTCATTTTCAATCTATTACATCTACTTTTCACTGTAAATTTGAGTGTTAAATTTAAGCGACGGTATATTAATAGTTTGTAAACAAAGGTTTTTTCAAAACACGTATCATATTGTTGCCACGAGCGGGCGATTGTCCTAATGTGAAACCGATTGAAATAATAAATTGACTTTGATTAAATGCAACAATGTTGTATTTTCTCGAATGATTTGCAAAACTGAATTCGCTGGAGGGGGTAACTAAAAAGTTATATTTTCCGTCAATAAGCTTTTGTTGTCCGATTTTTATATTTGCATTCAATACAGATATGCGTGACGACAACTCAATTCCGTAGAAAATATCCTGCCCACTTACATGGCTGTAAGGAATTACCTTTGTCAACTGAGGATAAAACGTGTAAGTACCTACAGCAGCAACATCCAGCTGTTTGAAAATGGGTAATCCCACACGCAGTTCACCATTCAAAAATAAAAGTGATGCAGCAAACATATATTCGCTGTAAGCAGTATTATCTTCATTTTCAACAATACCTGTACCGTATGATGTATTAATGGGCGTTCCGCCAACACCTTGGTTTGCTTTGAAAACCGATGTTTTAAGAATACTGGTGGAAAATCCGGGAAATACATTAAACCTTCCAAAATGCACATTTGCCATTCTTGAATATAAACTTTCACCTGCAACAGATAACCCGGGCGTTATAATCTTTGGGGATGAGATAAAGTAATCACCAACTAAAGTCGTAAAAGTACCTCGCGAGTAAACGGGAGCATTTATTGAGTTTTTGCCGTTATGATTGATTGAGCCACTGAAACATACCCTTTTATCATTCAACAGTTTCATCTTGTATTTTCCAATGGGTAGCTGAACATCAGCTGGTGTTAATACGTTTTCCAATACAATTTCTTTTCCTCTTTTAATAAGGATACTTAATGCGTTTCTTTCGCTTGTTATTTGGATTGGATTGTTTATTTCAAGTTTTGAATGAACTGTATCAACAGAAAGTGTACGATCATCATTTATTTCAATTTTTTGTTTGAAATCCAGAAAACCGTTTCTCTTGATTACGATTTCATGCACACCTTTATTAAGAGATATCATTTTAGGTGTGAATCCCTGCCTGACACCATCGACCAAAATTTCAGATCCGGCGGGATTACTTTCTACTCTGAATTGTTTATAAATTGACATACTTACATTTAAATCAATTTCCTTTCCTTCTTCTGACAGAATTTGATACTCTTTTTCTGAAGATATATAGCCTTCTTTTACAATTCGAATTATTTTATTCCCAATTTTAGTTTTATATCTGTAGAGCGGTACATCTCCAATGTATTCATCATCCAGGAATATTTTTGCTCCAATAGCATTGCTTTGATCACTCACAGTCAAATAACCTGAGATTGGCTCCAGTTTTACTGCCAATGGAGTTACAGTACCTTTGGAAGCGGATATTCTGGAAGTTTGAGTTCTGTATCCCGGAGCTGACACTACAACTGAATAGTTACCCGGTGGAACGGGCATTGACCCCCCCTGATATAACTTGAAAAATTGCAGATTATCAGCATCATCATAAGTGCGAACTTGATTACTATTTACTAAATAAGCCAGATTTACATGTGCAGTGTCTATTTCCACCAAAGGGAATACATTAAACGTGGAATTATCAGTGGTTGAAATATCTAGCTGGATTTTTGCAAAATCGGGTTTTAATACTAAATCAAGTTGTCTGATGTTACCATCACTGGGAACAATCACAAATGTGTCAATCGGCATATATCCATGTTTACTGATCCTTACCTTATATTCTCCGGCATTCATTTCTATTGGCATACCGGTGAGTTGAGGACTTTGCCCGGAAAATCCAAAGTCGGCTAAAGCATTATTTGGCTTGGTTTTGAAATAAAGTTTGCCAAGTGCCGCTTTTTCAACGACCCGAAATGCGTATTTTGCATTTTTTCCATCAATGTAGGTTTTTTTTGAAATATGCTTCGAAGAGCTTATTGTCAGCCAGAAACTTTCATTATTGTGGCAGAAAATATATTCTCCTTTTTGTGAATCGTACAAAGTTCCGACCAAGTCCATTACATTAGAGTCGAATGTCAGGTTGGATATATCACTTTTAATAGTAATAATAATATCTCCGGGATGGCATTCACTTCCTCCCTTTATGTCGTATGCTTCAGTTTCATATAATGGTTCAATAATTAATTCTACCTGATTTTGCTGTGAGAACACTGTCCAAAAATTCAGACCAAACAGGAAGATAATAAATAGTATCCTTTTCATTTTCTTTTTTTTTGATTGTTGATTAATTTTAATTAGGTTGAATTAGTATTTCTCCCAGCCCTATCTGTTCTGAAGCTGGTGTAGAGTTAGCATCTTGCCATACCCTTACCCATATAAGCGGATTGTCATTTTCACGAAACTGGATAACAAAAAATAAAATTCCATAATCGCTGTAATTATCAGCTTGCCATTTTTGTTTGAGCCTAACGCCGTAAAAGGTTTCGTAACCGGATTTGCGGTGAGGTAATATCTCTATATCTTTGTAGTTGATTAAGATATTCTTGTTTCTTTTGAACACACCTCGTAGTCCGTTAACGTATTCAGATTTAGTCATTCGTTTGTATGTAGAATTGCTTCCTTCGCTATAGAGAGTGTGTTTATTGGTATCTGTGATTCTAAAACTTTTTTTATCTGTCTGCTTGACGGTTTTTCCAACAATAATTAAAGCTTTATCACTCAATACCATATCAATAAAATCAGCATCCTTTTTCATGTATGCAGTTTTCAGGGTTTCCAAAAAGTCTCTGATAATATTTTTTCGTGTTTCATCAATTACTGCATTTCGCGAGGTTACATTCTTGTACTGGTGTTGGCTTACTGAAAAAAACACATCAGAAACAATACCCTGTGTATTGAAGGCCAACACAATTTCTTCCTGAAGAGAATCCAGAGCCACTGGTAGATTTCTGATTTCATACCCCGAAGAAGTTTTTAGCATAGTCTCTTTGATATTCTCTTTTATACATCGAAACTTTGAAGAACTCCAGATTGTATTTATGGTTTCTTTTGCTTCTTCAGTAACTTGCAAATTTCCGAATGAAACACTCTCAGTACATATTCCGGAGCATACCCACCCACTTTCGAATAGCATTATTTTAGTTTCAGGCTGAAAGTTGTCTATTCAAAACCACGTTTTTCATGTCCGTTTGTGCCAAGAATAGGCTTCAAACAGGATGAAAAGACAAAAAACCGTAACAAAACTATCCAAATTCCGGAGCATGCCCGTTCACGGGTACCTTTTTCCGGAGCATGCCCGTTCACCCTATTTTCGGTGGACAGAAAACACCCATTTTCCGGAGCATGTCCGTTCACTTACTGGGAGTAGTAGTTTTGTTGTCAACACTTTCCGGAGCATGTCCGTTCACGGATTGGCGCTTTTCATTTTCCGGAGCATATCCGTTCACCCGAACGTTCATTCGTACCTTTGCACCCTTAAAATCATTCACCAAAGCAAAGGTAATATGGCAGGAAAATCAGCAAATATGAGTAGAATAAAACAAGTTCTCCAATTGAGTGAGAACGGTGTGTCGAACCGGCAAATCGCCAGGGATTTGGATATAAACAAAGAGACGGTCAATAATTATGTCCGGTTTTTTAATCAGGATTCATTGACGTTAAAACAAGCGCTGAGCATGGAAGATCCGGAGCTTGAAGCGCGTTTCAGAGCCGGGAATCCAGCTTACACCGATCACCGGCATCAAACGTTTTTGGATGAGTTGCCGCATTTCAGGACCTCTTTAGGCCATAAGCATGTAACCCGGTTTCTGGTATGGCAGGAATATATAGCCAGGCATCCGGATGGCTATCGTAAGTCTCAGTTTTTTCATCATTTAAAACAACAATTAGCCGCCTCAGTGCCTACTACGGTGTTGAGCGACACCTATGTTCCGGGAGAAAAACTATATGTTGATTTTGCGGGCGACACACTGGAATATGTAAATACAGAAACAGGTGAAATAACCAAAGTACAAGTATTTGTGGCCTGTTTGCCTTATACGGATTATGCCTTCGCACAATGTGTTTCCTCGCAGCGGGTGGAAGATTTTCTATATGCCATTTCCAGGTGCATGGAAGCATTGGGAGGCGTACCTAAGATCTTGGTAACCGACAACCTGAAATCGGCTGTAATAAAGGCAGACAGGTATGAACCCACGTTGAACAAGGCACTGGAAGATATGGGTAATCATTATCACTTTGTAACCATTCCTTGTCGCCCTTACTCTCCCACACACAAGGCATTGGTGGAAAACCAGGTGAAAATCATTTACCGCAGGGTATATGCCCGCCTGCGCAATACGACTTTTTATTCATTGGAAGAATTGAATGAGGCGGTATCGCAGAAAATGCTTGAACACAATCAGACACGCATGCAACAACGTCCCTTTAGTCGGGAAGAACAGTTCTTTGCTGTAGAAAAGGACACACTATCCCCTTTGCCCGAACATCCTTATGAAATGAAGTTCACGTGCGATTTACAGGTTCGCAACGATGGTTTCGTGTATTTAGCGCGCGACAAGCACTACTACTCGGTTCCTTTCGTCCATATCGGAAAACGCAGCCATGTTATTTACACCCGCACATTGGTCAAAATCTTTGTAAACGGTGAATTGGTGGCAACACACGAGCGCCATATAGGCTTTGGTCATACACACAAAAAAGAACATCTGGCATCCAATTCCAACGCCATTTTGAGTCGTTCGCCCGCGTATTATCAGGAAAAAGCAGACAAACACAGCAACGTATTTAAAG
>JAGPGR010000153.1 GCA_018055865.1 Paludibacteraceae bacterium
GAGCTATTCGCCACTTTCCTATGATTATGGTGGGAAATGCCCTCTCATTCCCCGATACGGTCAGTATTCGCCTGCTGAGTCCGGTCAACGATTCGCTCCTCAACGACACTATTCATACTATGTTCGGGAATAAAAAGGAGTTGATTGATTTCTTTATCCGGAATATTGTTTATCCCCATCAACTGAAAGATTTGAACATGGAGGACGATCTTCATCTCCTGATGAAAATAGACAAGGATGGTGTATTGACTGAAAGTGAAGTGCTTAATGCTGAAATTCCTGAAATGAAGCAGGAAGTACTCCGTGTCTCAAAGTTGCTGCCAGCACTACTGATGACCGATAAGTCGGGTCGAAAAATTAATTCCTTTATCCAGTTGCCTATTTCATTCCGGATTTTGAAATTGTAATCAGAAGTCAACATAATTTGTAAAATTCACACTATCGGTATGTCTTTCGTGTTCCCGGTACATATAGGCTTTGTGATTTCTTGTAATATTTTTTTATGAAGTTTTCTCTCTTCATTCATCCAACAACACTTCACGCGTTTTCTTACCACAAACTTGTCATTAATCCAAAAATTGCAGTTAATTTTGCATCACTTTCAGGGAATAGAATGATTGAATTGTCTTTAGCCTGAATAAAAACGTATAAAATCATAAAAACATGATACGACAAGGTGCCATTATTTTCGGATGTCTGGCTGTGGGTGAACTGATTGTGCATTTCACTTCGGTAAGTCTTCCTTCCAGCATTATCGGGATGTTGTTACTGACGCTGCTTTTGTCCTTAGGATGGATAAAGCTGGCGTGGGTCAAAGGGCTTGCTGATTTTCTGGTCGGTACGCTGCCCTTTTATTTTATACCTGCCGGAGTAGGCGTCATGCTCCATTTCGATTTAATAGCTGCTTCATTCTGGCCTATCGTAGTGGCTTCAGCAGCAAGTACAGTGCTGGTGCTGGTGGTAACGGGATGGACACACCAGCTGATCCGGAACAAAAGCCGTAAAACAGGAGATAATCAGAAAATCACAGACGTATGAACGGAATATTTCAGAACGAACTTGTCATCGTTACCTTTACAATTATTATATACTGGCTGGCACAGAAACTCCAGGCCAGAACGGGTTTTATACTGCTCAATCCCATACTTATCACCATACTTATCATCATAGCGTTTCTGATGATTTTCAATATCGATTACCAAACCTACCATAACGGAAGTAAATACATCGATTTCTTACTCAAACCTGCTGTTGTGGCATTGGGAGTTCCACTTTACAAGCAACTGAAAGTAATCAAAAAACAAGCGCTGAATATCGTCATTTCTCAATTAGCCGGCTGCATTACAGGTATTGTTTCGGTGGTGCTCATAGCTAAGCTCATGGGTGCTTCCAAAGAAATTATTTTCTCACTGGCTCCCAAGTCGGTTACTACACCCATTGCCATCGAGATATCCAGGTCCATTGGCGGCATTGCACCGCTTACGGCGTCGGTGGTGATAGTGGTGGGTATTTTCGGAGCAGTTTTCGGGTACAGCATTCTGAAACTGACGGGAGTTAGGAATCCGATGGCTCAAAGTCTGTCGATGGGAAATGCAGCCCATGCCATCGGCACTTCCAAGTCCATGGAAATCAGCCCTGTGTTTGGAGCTATGTCGAGCATCGGACTTATTGTAAACGGCATTTTTACTGCTATTCTGGCACCCTGGGTGTTGAAATTGATGGGAATCTGGATCGTGTTTTAATTCCGGCTCCTTTTATTTATCCCGGCTCAGAACCCAACTTCTGCAGGCAGGTTCAAAACTTCCCTCAGATGCTTATTTTTCGGGATTTTTCACTAAATTTGTACCTCTTTGAACCGAAAAACCATGCAGAATATCCACGAAATACTCAAAACCTACTGGGGATACGATCAGTTTCGACCGTTGCAGGCAGAAATCATCCAAAGCATTGCCACCGGACGCGATACGCTGGCACTGATGCCCACCGGAGGAGGCAAATCGCTCACTTTTCAGGTGCCAGCCATGGCCATGGAGGGTATTTGCATTGTAGTCACACCGCTTATTGCGCTGATGAAAGATCAGGTAGAGAATCTGAAAAAACAGAATGTGTCCGCAGCAGCCATTTTTTCGGGTATGACGCATGCCGAAATACTCAAAACACTCGAAAACGCGGTCTTTGATGCCTATAAATTTCTGTATGTTTCGCCCGAAAGGCTCTCAACCGAGATTTTTATCAAAAAAGTAACCCAAATGAACGTCAGCATGATAGCAGTTGACGAAGCGCATTGCATTTCGCAGTGGGGATATGATTTTCGCCCTTCATACCTACGGATAGCCGAAATCCGCTCACTTATGCCGGATGTGCCGGTGCTGGCACTTACAGCTACTGCTACAGCCGAAGTGGTAGACGATATTCAGGTGCAGCTTCAGTTCAAACAGAAAAATGTTTTCCGGAAAAGTTTTCATCGTCATAACTTAATCTACGTGGTGCGGAATGCGGAAAACAAAAACGACCAATTGTTTAAAATCCTTAAAAGTGTGTCGGGGACTTCAGTGGTGTACGTTCGCAACCGTAAAAAAACGAAAGAAATAGCCGATCTGCTGAATCAAAACGGCATCAAAGCGGATTATTTTCATGCCGGGCTCAAAAATGAAACCAAAGATGAACGTCAGGCACGCTGGAAATCGAACGAGACGCGAGTCATTGTTGCCACCAATGCTTTCGGTATGGGCATCGATAAACCGGATGTACGCACGGTGGTGCACATGGACCTGCCCGATTCGCTCGAAGCATACTTTCAGGAAGCAGGCAGGGCCGGACGCGACGAGAAGAAAGCCTTTGCGGTATTGCTTTTCAACAAATCGGATGAAACAAAACTTCGCAAGCGGATTGCCGATACTTTTCCGCCTAAAGAAAAAGTCAAAGAAGTGTATACGGCACTGGGAGCTTACTATCAGATAGGGATAGGGTCGGGACTCGACAGAACTTTTGTTTTTGATATCAATGAATTTTGCGGCAGGTTTCATTTCCCGATTCTGGTGGCTCACAGTTCCCTGAAAATACTGCAACAAGCGGGCTATGTGGAACTTACCGACGAACAGGACAGTTCATCCATGGTGCTTTTTACACTGAGAAAAGACGATCTGTATGAACTGAAAAATACCCCCGAACAGGAAAAACTCATTCATATGCTGTTACGCTCCTACACCGGATTATTCACAGATCTGACAGCCATCAACGAAGAAACCATGGCAGCCAGATTGGGGTGGGGGCGTGAGGAGCTTTACGTCAAACTCTCTGAACTGGCTCATTTGGGAGTGATTAAGTACATTCCCCGCCGAAAAACCCCTTTCCTTACTTTTGTTCAGGAGCGTGAAAGCACCGAAAGACTTTTCCTGAGCTCCAAAGTGTATGATGAGCGCAAAGACAGGTACATCAAAAGGGTGAAAAGCGTACTCGACTATGCCAAAGAAGAAAACCTTTGCAGAAATCAGATATTGCTCAGCTATTTCAATGAAACAGATTCAAAGCCTTGCGGCAAATGTGACGTTTGTCAGCAAAAAAAGGAAAAGGAATTAAGTAACGAGGAGTTTCAGAAAATCAAAGATGCTATTGAAATATTACTGAGTAAGAATGAAAGTACCGCCCGTAACTTGTTGAATGAATTGCCTTACAAAGAAAATAAAATCCTGCAGGTGTTGCGTTATTTGATGGATAATAAGCAGATCCGTCAGAATGAACGAATGAAAATAACATGGATTAAAGAGTAAGGATAAAAAATTGATTTAAATTATCGAAGGTTCACTCCTGCTTTTCAAAAAATATAAATTATCTTTGAACTTTTTCGAAAACATTTAAACTAGTAACGTATGAAAGTTTACAAAGAAAACAAGTTGCGGTACTTCCGCTGGCATTGGGGCGACAGGTACGACGCCTGGCGCGTACGCAAGGTTGACCCGGTATTTTCGGTTATTCCATATTTCCTCCGAACCCGTATGGATGCGCAGAATTATTTCGAAGAAAAAATTCCTATCGACAATATCGAAGCATTCATTCGGGAACACAAAGAAGAAATACCCGGACTTACCCTCATGCATGTGGTTATTGCAGCTATGGTGAGGCTCATTTCTCAACGCCCGAATCTGAACCGATTCGTGATGTGGAATAAAATTTTTGCCCGAAATTACCTGAACATTTCCATAGCTGTAAAACGTACACTCTCGGACGAAGGCGAGGAAACGCTGATAAAACCTTATTTTCTGCCAACAGATACGTTGTATGATGTAGTAAAAAAAATAAAAAAAGAGCAGGAAGAAAATCAGCAGGTTGGTCAGCAGAATGCATCGGATATGATTTCAAAAATACTGGGTGTATTACCCGATTTTATGATGAGAATTGTCGTATTCTCCCTCTTGTGGATGGATAAAGTCGGACTTTTACCGAGGTTTATCGAGCAGGCAAGCCCCTGGCATTGTAGTTTCTTTCTGACTAATATTGGCTCGATAGGCGTGGAATCTATTTACCATCATTTATATGAATTTGGCAATTGCAGCATATTTGTGGCATTGGGAAAAAAATCGCAACGACATACAGTTAACAGAACAGGAGAAGTAAAGCCTTACAAAAGTATCCTTTTGAAATTTGTGCTCGACGAACGTATCTGCGATGGTTATTATTATGCCTCCTCCATGCGCACCTTTGCCAAAATATTCCAGAATCCCCAACAATTGCTGACTCCTCCCGAAAAAGTGTTGGTGGACGAAGGTGTGAAATGGAAGAGAATTGATATTTAGTCGAATAGTTGAATAGTTGAATAGTTGAATAGTTGAATAGTAAATTGTAAATTGTAAATAAAAGGTGTCTTACTAACATGGAACCTGAAACTGAAAACAAGAAACCCAAAATAAGGATGCCTGCCGAATGGGAGCCCCAGTCATTTGTCCAGCTCACCTGGCCGCATGCCGGTACTGACTGGGCTGAAATGCTGGATGAGGTGTGGGATTGTTTTGATACTATCGCTCGTGAAATTGTAAAACGCCAAAACCTTTTGGTAGTTTGTGCTGAGGAAGAGGCAATTAGGGAACGATTGAAAGATTTGCCACAGGACAGAATCACCTATGCTCAGATTCCTTCCAACGACACTTGGGCACGCGATCACGGTGGAATTACGATTTTGAAAAATGATATGCCG
>JAGPGR010000155.1 GCA_018055865.1 Paludibacteraceae bacterium
ATTTTCGAAGTAATATGAAAGCGATGCATTGAATTGCTCGCTGAATTTCCGGTTGACAGGAATGTTGAGCCCCAGCGTTTGTGTATCGAAACCGGGCTCAATCTGTCTTCTGAAATATGGATTGATGGTCAGGGATGTTTTTTTGTCGAGAAATTGAGGTTGAATGAGTTTGAGACTTATGTGATAAGGTTCCAGAGCGGAATGTTTGAGGTAAAAATTTACCCGGCTTGCACGCCTGAACAATCCGCGGTAGGTCAGATCTGCAAATGCTCTGAATTTGTCTTCTGTGCCGTATCCTACACCGAATTCCGACGAAATTCTCGGCATTTCTTCAATCAGAATTTCTACCGGAATAGGATCTTCCATCCGGTTGATATCCTTCATAGGAATGGCCGAAATGATTTTGAAAGTCTGCAAATCATACAGACTCCGGCGGGTTTTGTCCAGTTTAAGCGCCTGATAAGTTTCGCCTTTTTTATACGCCAGCTGCTTCCGGATGAAACTTTCACTTGTAAAGGAATTTCCTCTTACCGATGTTTCTCCAAAGGTGGAAATCGGGCCCGGAATGGCGTAATATTCCACTTTAGCGTTTTTCAGGGCTGTATCAACCTGTACTTCGAAGTGAGTCATGGCGTAGGCATACCCTTTATTCTGAAATGCATTGTTTATTTCGACTATGTCTTTGTTTAGCCCCAAGTCGTTGAAACGCTTATCTTCTTTCAGTACGAACTTTTTGGAGAGTTGTCTGACCAGCGAATCTTCGTTTACATTGGGTTTGTACTGCACGTTCAGCTCTATCGTATCCACAAGTATGGGTTTGCCCTCAGCTATCCTGAAAACCACGCTGACTTCGCTCTTTTTTTTGTCGGTATTGAAAGTATCCACCGAAGCCTGCACGTAAATGAAGCCTTCGCTCTGATAAAAACGAATAATTCTTTCAAGGTCTTTCAGTATAAATTCTGAGTTGTAAAATGTTGGTTCTTTTTTTTGGACAACCCTCTGAAACAGATTGGTTTGGTGCATTGAAATCTGCGCCATCAAATCCAATTTTTTGAATGTTTTATTACCTTCAAATTTTATATTATTCACTTCAAATCCTTCCTGTGCAAAAAAAGGTAAAGCAATAAGCATGAACAGTATAAAAAATACTATTCTACTGCTTCTTATAAATTTGAAAGTATTGCTATACATTTGTTTTTTCAATCATCATCAATTGAAGGCTTTTGATGAACGGTATAATACAAGAAATGTACTACGATTCATGCTGTGTTTCACATACTGCTATTTTCAGGGTAAAATTAGCAATTTAGTTTTTATAAATGGTTTTATTAACCGACAATGTTAAGCATTTGGCTTAAAATATCTATTTTTACTCCCTGAAAACAATCAATTGAATCTTTTTGTTTCAATAATGTAATTGCTGCAGACCAAAGGTATAACGTGAAATGAGAAAAAAGAATGTTTCT
Source organism: Paludibacteraceae bacterium (assembly GCA_018055865.1). Taxonomy (GTDB): domain Bacteria; phylum Bacteroidota; class Bacteroidia; order Bacteroidales; family Paludibacteraceae; genus UPXZ01. Next base: position 1,467 of record JAGPGR010000155.1, read on the forward strand.
GATATAAAGCCCAAAAAGGTTCCGTTAAGGAGATTCAATGTAGATGATACGAAGAAATTCTACAATGCCATTTTCATTGATCTTGGTGAGCTGGTAATTTTCACCGGCAAGGTAATGCGACAATTCATATCTCCCCCATACGAGCACAAAGAACTGATAAAACAGGCTTATGTAATCGGGAATAAATCGCTGGCGCTTGTTGCTGTCACCGGGCTTATCATGGGTCTGGTACTCACCATGCAAAGCCAGCCTACGTTGGTTCAGTTTGGCGTACAATCGCTAATCCCCGGGATGGTTGCTGTTTCTATGTTTCGCGAGATAGGGCCGGTTGTCACAGGACTGATTTGTGCAGGCAAAATAAGTTCGGGCATTGGAGCCGAAATCGGTGCCATGAAAGTAACCGAGCAAATTGACGCTATGGAAGTTTCGGGTACCAAACCATTGAGTTTTGTAGTAGCTACCCGGGTGCTGGCAACAACCGTAATGGTACCGTTACTGGTATTTTTTTCTGACGCTTGCGGTTTGATAGGCTCTTTTTTAGGAGTCAATTTATTTGAATCCATGAGTTTTCAGCTCTACATGAAGAATGCTTTTGACATGCTGAATTTTGTCGATGTACTTCCTGCCACCATCAAATCGATGGTTTTCGGATTTTTCATCGGACTGATTGGAGCTTACAAAGGCTATAAGGCAGGATTAGGCACCGAATCTGTAGGATTGGCGGCCAATTCGGCGGTAGTAAACGCCTCATTATCAATTTTCATTATCGACCTGATTGCCGTATTAGTCACTAACCTTTTCACCAAAGCCTGATATGATAGAAGTAAAAGAACTATACAAAGCTTTCGGCGAAAAAGTGATACTTAACGGTGTTAATTTGCATCTGCATGAAGGCGAGAATCTGGGCATTCTCGGAAAATCAGGCTCAGGAAAATCGGTACTGACTAAATGCATTGTACGTCTTATAGAGCCGGATTATGGAAAGATAAACGTGTTGGGTAAGGATATTCTGAAAATGTCGACTAACGAATTGAATAACATCAGAAAAGACATTGGTTATTTGTTTCAGGGAGGTGCGCTGTACGACTCCATGAGTGTGCGCGAAAATCTGGAGTTTCCTATCCGCCGTACTCAGATGGCAAGCTACAAACAGGAGGTGAACGAACGGGTGGAACAGGCGTTGAGAAGCGTTGGGCTGCTGGATGCCATCGATAAAATGCCGGGAGAACTTTCCGGCGGTATGAAAAAAAGAATAGGACTGGCAAGGGCTTTGATATTAAGGCCTAAAGTAATACTTTACGACGAGCCCACAACCGGGCTTGACTCTGTGACTTCAGGCGAAATCAGCGAACTGATAGTGAAGGTTCAGGAAGAATACAACGCCTCATCCATCATTATTACTCACGATATGAAATGTGCAAAAATTGCAACAAACAAAATAAAAATCCTGGGAAATGGTTCCTTTCAGGCTGAAGGAACTTACGATGAATTGAGCCGAAGCACTGATAAGGAAATCAGAGCATTCTTTCTGTAAAAAATATTTCTTTTGATATAAAAAAAAACGAAAAGCATAAATGAAAAATCAAACAAATAAAGCACTTCGTGTAGGATTATTTGTATTCTCAGCACTGGCAATCTTTGTTTTAATCGTATATTTAATCGGGAGCAAGGACAACCTGTTTAAGTCAAAAACAACGATTACCACTTCGTTTAACGATATTCGGGGTGTAGTAGTGGGCAATAATGTACGTTTTTCGGGAATCAACGTAGGAAAAGTAAGCGATATCAATGTAATTTCCGACAAGGAAGTGGTGCTGGAACTCTCGATAGTAGACGAATACTCAAAATTCATTTACAAAGATGCCCTGGTTGAAATCAATCAGGATGGGCTTATGGGAAGCAAATTGATCAATATCACTTCCGGACTTTCCTCTGCAGGGGCCATAGAGGAAGGTAGTCATCTGAAAGGCAAAGAAGGTATAGACGTGGAAAACATGCTGTACGAAGTGCGTGATATAATGGTGCAGGCAAGCGATGCTGTGGTGAGCCTGAAATCCATTGCCGCCAAAATCGACACAAGCGACAGCGACCTGGCGAGGCTGGTGAATGACAATACGCTCACTACACAACTGGCCATTACCACTCAACGACTAAATTCGACCCTTACAAATGTCGACCAGATAACTCAAAAAATGAACAAGGGCGAAGGCGATTTGGCGCGGCTGATTAACAGCAACGAACTGACTTCAAAGACTTACAGCGTATTAGGCAACCTGAGTCAGGCCGCTGAAAAGACTCAGCAGGTAGCCACAAATCTTGAAACAACCACCCGCAGCATCAACAGTGGCGATGGAGCTGTCAATATGCTCCTCAACAGCAAAAATACAGCCCAAAACATTGACACGACCATTCTGAAAATGCAAAACAGCTTAAGCGAATTTGACAAAACCGCAAAAGCCATTCAGGAAAGCTGGTTGATACGGCTTTTCACCAAAAAGAAAAACAAAGATAAAAAAACGAAAAATGAAAGTATCAGATAAAAAAATAACCGAAGCAGACTGCTTCGGTTATTTTTTTATCTGAATTATGTGTTCTAAATGGCCTCCGTTTTCCGGCTCAGCCATTTCCTTTCTTTTTCAGTCAGGTTGGGACACAGCGTTTTACAAACGCGCTGGTGATAATCGTTCAGCCACTTTCTTTCCACGTTGGTCAGCATGTTTTTGTCCACAAGGCGGGTATCGATGTAGCACAACGTGAGGGTTTCAAACTTCAGAAACTGACCAAATTCGGTTTTCTCTGCAGGGATCACCTGTACCAGATTTTCAATTCGAATGCCGTATTTATCCGTCCGGTAAAGCCCGGGTTCGTTGGAAATCATCATACCCGGCTGCAATGTTACAGGATTTTCGTCCATGCGGATATTTTGCGGGCCTTCATGCACATTCAGAAAATGACCTATACCGTGACCGGTTCCGTGACCGTAGTTTATCCCTTCATCCCACATGGCTTTTCGCGCCAGAATGTCTAGTTGAGAGCCGCGTGTATTCACCGGGAATTTTGCCAAAGCCAACTGTATATGGCCTTTCAGCACCATGGTATAATCTCTTTTTTCTTTTTTGGAAGGTTTGTTCAGTGCTATTGTTCGGGTAATATCCGTTGTACCGTCCAGGTATTGTCCGCCGGAGTCGAGCAGCAAAATGCCTTCGTTTTTAATTACGGCGTCAGACTCCGGAGTAGCTTTGTAATGCACAATGGCTCCGTGACCGGCATATCCGGCAATAGTTCCGAAACTTTCGCCCCTGAAACCCTCCTGCTCTTCACGGAATGAGCGAAGTTTGCCGGAAATAGAAAGTTCTGTCAGGTTTTCTTTTTTCAGATTTCTTTCAAGCCACATAAAGAAACGTGTCAAAGCTACCCCGTCTTTAATCATAGCATTTCGAACGCCTTTCATTTCTGTCTTGTTTTTCACGCTTTTCAGTCTGAAAACAGGCGACATGGCTGTTCGCTTGGTACATTCTGCCGGAATAGCTTCGTAGAGCGACTGATTTAACTTTCCTCCATCCACCAACACGGCTTTCGTTTTCGGAATTTTTCGTAATTCATCGTGAATATTGAAATAGTCCTTTACTATAATGCTGTTTTTGTCGAGGTACTTCTTACTTTCTGCCGTTATTTTTTCGGAAGAGATAAATAATGTGGCCGTTTTTTCGTCGACCAA
>JAGPGR010000156.1 GCA_018055865.1 Paludibacteraceae bacterium
ATTGCACTCTCGTTCCTGCTCTATGCACGTATGGGTGGCGTCATAGCTTATGACTTGAATAACCAGATGAACTATGAAACCGCTAACTGGGGCGACCTGGATTACTGGACACCTGCCAACACGGGAGCTAAATTCCCAAGCCCGGGTGCTGCTTCGGCAGTATATTCATCTTACGGCACTTCGCTGCGATACGAAAAAGCTGATTTCTTCAAAATTAAAGACATTACGTTGTCATACAGTATTCCATCTACAGTTTTGAAAAACATTCATATCAGCAATCTGAGAGTATTTGGTTCGCTTAAAAACTATTTTACTTTCAGCGCAATACCCAACTACGACTCCGAACGCGGAGGCTCTATTTCATTCCCGCTTGCCAAACAGGCAGTAGTCGGATTAAATCTTGAATTCTAATATTTTCTCAGGTCAAATTTTAATAAAAATAATTCGTATGAAAAACAAAATTAAAATATTCATAGCTGCATTTTGCAGCATGTTCATCCTCTTCTCCTGTTCCGATTTTCTGGAAGAAGAAAATAAAGTTGGGATGACTGCCGATTTGACGTATTCCACATCATCGGGTATCAAAGGACTTGTAGGTTCGTGCTACAGCTTTGCCCGTGGATGGTACGGAAAAGAACCTGCTTTAGGTCTGGCCGAAATGGGTTCTGACCTGTTTTATTATGGTTTCGACAACAAACAAAAATCGTTGAACTCGTACAGCATCACTTCGCTCACCATGCCCGGAGTAAACGATAATGCCTGCCTGGATGAATACTGGGAACTCTTTTACAGTGCCGTAGATGTATGTAATAACGCGCTTTTATATGTACCGAAAAACAACGTAATAAACGAAACTGACCGGAACATTTACATGGGCGAAGCCTATTTCATGCGGGCATTTTATTATTTCCACATGGTGAATATCTGGGGCGATATACCTTACAACGATGCTCCGATAACAGTATTTTCCACTACACCGGTTCGTATGAAAGAAGCCGATGTATATACCAAAATACTGGAAGACCTGGATAATTCGATTGCAAAATTTGAAGCTGCCAACTACAAGAAGAAAGATGAAGGCAGAGCCAACTACTGGGCAGCACGTGCTTTGAAAGCCCGCGTATTGCTTTATGAAGCATCGTGGTTGGGCAAAACTGCATCCTATGCACTTGCCAAAACCGAAGCAGAAGCCGTAATTGGAAGCGGAATTGCAAGTTTTTATACCAACTATGCCGATACCTGGGATATGCTGAACGAAGATGCAGGCAAAAACAAAGAATCTATTTTCGGCATCACGTATTCAGGCGATTTGAAAACCAACGTCAACTGCATACCAAAACGCTACCGCACCAATGCCAATGGTGATCCTCTCGATTATAACTCGCTCATTACACGCACAGGATACTCACGTGGTGGTAATGCCATGCTGCTGATGTTTGTAAGTATGTGGAACAACGGCGCAAGTGATCTTGGTGGTAATGGCAAGGAAGTCTTTATTCGCCCGTTGGCAGAAGCGTCTTACTATGTTACAAATACAAAAACAAAGGAAAAAGTGTACGTTGCTGATCATTATTCACCTTATGGACGCGGATTCTCACGCTATCTGCCATCACTTTACCTGTGGGATTTGATGGAAAAGAATCGTGCAACCGACCAGCGCCCCGATGCTACTTTGCTCACAGCTTATACTATTCCGGCCGGTTTGGCTGGCAGTTCCACCAAATATCCGTTGATGCAGGATACCGCCATTTACTATTGTCCTCTCAATGGTAATTCACCCGAGGGAATAGCCAAACAGCAATGGGCTAAAAACCGCTACCGCATACAATTTATGTACAATGGAGATATTCCGGTATATTCGAGTGGCGATCCTGCTTCTGCTCTTCCTACCGAAGCAAACAAAGCAGTATCGGATGTGTATGGCGATAACCGCTATGCCAATAATATCGGCGGATTTAAATCATATCCCGGAATCAAAAAATTCCTCGATAACAGATTCGATGCGAACTATCCTACACACGATATTTCGTACCGCGATGCCATTGTTATTCGCTTGGCCGAAATGTACCTGATAAAAGCCGAGTGCGAGCTAAATACAAGTGGAAATGCATTAGCTACCATCAATCAACTGCGCGATGTGCGTGCTATAACCGGTAAAGACAACAAAAGAACCGGTACAGTAACCATTGATACCATTTTGGAAGAACGCGCCATCGAACTTTGCGGCGAAATGCAACGCTGGTTCGACCTCAAACGTACAAAAAAACTGGTTGATTATGTAAAAACACGTAATGCACAGGCAAAAGCAAATATTGCTCAGAAACATTATTACCGTCCGATTCCACAGGTACAAATGGATGCTGTGACCAACAAGGATGAATTCAAACAAAATGATGAATATTGATTCATCTGAAGAATGCAGCTTTTTGTCGGACAATTAACCTGATTTTGTAAATTCTTAAATTTAAAAAAATGATAAACTCTGCCAAACGATGAAAATCGTTGGCAGAGTTTGAAAAAAAATAAAAGCAAAAGTAACCCCTTTTTAAGCATGAAAAAAATAATTGTAATTTCAGTATTCATCGCAGGGCTTATAACATTAAGCGGTTGTGCAGAGAAAAAAATGTTTGTTCGTATGGCCGATTCCGAAATGAAACGTAATCCGGAAAGCTGGATGGTGGATTTTTCAAAAGATTTGAAATGGAACTACTGCCACGGACTTGAGCTGGAGGCCATTTACGATGTCTATCGGAAATCCGGAGACAAAAAATATTACAACTATGCGTTGAGCTATGCAGATACGGTAATCAACAGCGACGGAACAATCAAAAGCTATAAGCTCGAAGAATACAACATCGATCGCCTCAATTCCGGTAAAATGCTGTTCCCGATTTACGCTCAAACAAAGGATGAAAAATACCGCCTGGCAATGAGCCTGCTGAAAAGTCAGATGGATACACATCCGCGCATTTCAAACGGAGGTTTCTGGCACAAAAAAATCTATCCTAATCAGGTATGGCTGGATGGATTGTATATGGCGGGACCGTTTCTGGCCGAATACGGAGCTACGTTCAATGTGCCGGCGCTGTTCGACGAAGTTGCGCTGCAATTGACTACAGCTTACGAAGATCTGATAGACGACAAAACCGGTTTGCTCTATCACGGCTGGGACGAAAGCCGTCAGCAACGCTGGGCAGATCCTGTAACAGGCCGGTCACCCAACTTCTGGTCGCGCAGCATCGGCTGGTACATGATGGCGCTGGTAGATGTGCTCGATTTCATGCCCGAAAACCATCCGAAAAGAAATGAAATTATCGACATACTAAACAAAATATCGGCAGCTGTAGAAAAATACCGTGATCCTGCATCCGGAATGTGGTATCAGGTTACCGATCAGGGCACCCGACAGGGAAATTACCTCGAATCATCCGGTTCGGCCATGTTTATCTACACCTGGGTAAAAGGGGCGCAAAAAGGCTATTTACCCAACGGATTTCTGGAAAAAGGTCAACAAGCGTACGAGCAGTTCGTAAAACAGTTTTTGAAAAATAATGAGGATGGAACCATCTCAATAACCAATGCCTGCTCAGTAGCCGGACTGGGAGGAGAAAAAAACTACCGCGACGGAAGTTTTGAATATTATATTTCGGAACCAAAAAGGGATAACGACCCGAAAGTGGTGGCACCATTTATCTGGACAAGCATAATGCTGAATAAGTAAACAAACTGAAATTGAATAAAATAATGAGAAATTTCATCCTTTCCCTTGCATCTGTTTTTATACTCTTAGTTATTCCTTCAACGATTTTGAGTCAGACTCCTGCATTCCCCGGCGCTGAAGGCGGTGGAAAGTACGTTACAGGTGGACGTGGAGGTGCTGTCTATTTTGTAAATACGCTTGAAGATACCAATACAGGTAATGCAACGACACGTGAAGGATCACTGCGCTGGTGTTTGGGGCGTTCGGGAGTCAGAACCATCGTTTTTAATGTTGGTGGAACGATAGCACTTAAATCTAACTTAAGTATTAGTAGTGGAAACCTGACAATTGCAGGTCAAACTGCTCCAGGTGATGGAATCTGTGTTAAAAATTACCCCGTAAACATAAATGCTGATAATGTGATTATACGTTATATTAGGTTTAGGCTTGGTGATGAAATTCCTAGCGCAAACCCAGGTAGCAGCGGTAGTTGGGATGGCGCGGATGCAATTTGGGGAAGATACAGACGAAATATTATACTTGATCACTGCTCCATGAGTTGGTCGATAGACGAAGTGGCATCTTTTTATTCAAATGAAAATTTTACGATGCAATGGTGTTATATTACTGAAGCACTTAACAAATCGTTTCACGGTAAAGACAATCATAGTTATGGTGGCTTATGGGGAGGAAAAAATGCCTCATTCCATCACAATTTGTTAGCTCATAACAACAGCCGTAATCCACGTTTCAACGGATGGAAACGCTCTGGCTTGAGTTACACGAATCCTCTGGATGAAGAGCGGTTAGATTTCAGAAATAATGTAATTTACAACTGGGGAGGCAACAGCGGCTACGGAGGCGAAGCAGCCGGAAAATATAATATCGTAGCCAACTATTACAAACCCGGACTACAGACTTCAAGCGGCAGCCGAAGCAGAATTGTGAATGTGGATATTGATGGTGGAACTGCCTTTCAGCCACGTTGGGGTAAATTTTATGTTACCGGAAATTATTTCCACAACAACACAAGCGTAACTTCCAACAACTGGAACGGCGTTACTTATGCTTCGGGTGTTGATAAAGTGGCATGCCGGGCTGATGTTCCTTTTGAAAACATTCAGATTCCGCAGCACACAGCCGAAAAGGCTTTTGAAAAAGTCCTGGCTTACGGTGGAGCTTCATTGGTTAGAGATGCTGTTGATACACGTATTTCGGGCGAAGTATTGAATGGAACTTATACATACACCGGTTCAAAAACCGGTTACAAAGGAATTATTGATACCCAAACGGACGTGGGAGGATGGCCTGAATACAAATCGGCTACACCTCCCGCAGATTCCAATTCAGACGGTATTCCTGACGGTTGGCTCGACACAAATTTTCCGGGAAAAACAGCCAACCAAATCAACGAAGATGGTTATACTTATCTTGAAG
>JAGPGR010000157.1 GCA_018055865.1 Paludibacteraceae bacterium
GGCGAAATTGAAATCGGAAAAGCCAGTTTCACAGCCTTGCTCAGACTCCAAAATAAAGCTCAGGTTCGAAGCATTTTTGATGATTTCTTTGATAGCTACACCAACGTAGAAAAAACACTTACAGCTTCGGCAGTCACAGTAAAGGTCAGCGAACTGCCCCTTGCAGGGAAACCTGCCACATTTTCGGGAGCCGTTGGCAATTTTAATCTCACATCAACGCTGAGCTCAGGCAATCTGAAAACCAACCAAGCTGCAACCATCAAAGTGGTGATTTCAGGAAATGGAAACATGAAACTGCTTAAAAATCCGGAAATCAAGTTTCCTGATGGATTTGAAGTGTACGATCCGAAGGTTGACAATAAATTCAGTTCCGGCTCGGGAGGAGTTTCGGGTACCAAAACCATCGAATATATGTTTATTCCGCGTCGTTCGGGAAAATTCGATATTCCATCGGCCGAATTGTCTTATTTCGATTTGAATAATAAAACCTACCGCACCCTGCGTACACCGGCCTATAAAATCAATGTAGCAAAAGGCGAGGGCGGAGAAGCTGTTGTTGAAAATTTTACAGGAAAAGAAGACGTAACACCCCTTGCAAAAGATATACGTTACCTCTACACCGGCTCTGTCAAACTTCAGCCGGAATCCCGCCCGTGGTTCGGAACTTTGCCTTTCTGGATGTTGTTTCTCATTCCGCTCATCATTGCCGCCATTTTATTTATTTATTTCAGAAAACACGTAAAAGAAAATGCCGATCTTGCTTTTGTAAAAACCAAGAAAGCAAATAAAGTGGCTCAAAAAAGACTCAGATTGGCTCTGAAATTCCTCGAAGAAGGCAAGAAAAATCAGTTCTACGAAGAGGTGATGAAAGCCGTCTGGACGTATTTATCCGATAAACTGGTTATTCCGGTGGCCGAACTCAATAAGGATAATATCCGGCTCAAAATGAATGAAAAAGGGATGGAAAAGGAGGTAACAGATAATTTTACCAACATTCTGAACACTTGTGAATATGCCAGCTATGCACCCGATTCAGGGCGTCAGGAAATGGGAAATCTCTACGGGGAAACCGTAGATGCAATCAGCCGAATGGAAGAACATTTTAAGAAAAAATAAAATGAAACGGATGTATCTGTTTTTTTGTTATGTTCTGATGATGACTGTTGGTATTCAGGCACAGGACAGCATTGCATCAGGCAAAAGCAACATACGAATGGCCAATCAGTTGTACAGTCAGGGACAATTTGCCGATGCTGCCAAACTGTACGAAAGCGAACTCAAAAACGGGGTAGCTCCTCAGTTGTATTACAACCTGGGCAATAGTTATTACAAATCAGACGAAATAGGACTGGCTATTCTGAACTACGAACGTGCGTTGAGGCTTGACCCCGGATACGACGATGCGCGGTATAATCTGAAAATTGCAGAAAGCAAAATAGTAGATAATGTTAATTCAAACCCTTCTTTTTTCGTCAAAAGATTTGTAAACTCCATTATCGGAGCCAATAGTTCCAATCAGTGGTCTGTGATAAGTTTCGTATGCTTCTTGATTACTTTAGCGCTGTTTTTCTACTTTGTATTTTCATTTAACCGAAAGAGACGGAAGTACGGATTTTTCGGAATGCTTTTTTTTGCCGCACTGTTCGTCGTTTCGCTTGTTTTTTCAGGCATCCGCAAAGATCAGTTTGTGAAGCACAACGAAGCCATTGTGATGAGTGGGGCCGTTACTGCCAAAAGTTCGCCCGATAAAAGCGGTACAGATCTCTTTCAGTTGCACGAAGGCACCAAAGTAATGGTGAAAAGCACTTTGTCCGGCTGGTCGGAAATTACGCTCGAAAATGGGGCAGTAGGTTGGGTAGAAGAAAGTACGATAGCCAGAATATAGTTCTGAGTTTTGATTCCGATAAATATTCGGGAGCGTTCTGAATATTTTCCTGTTATTTTTTTTATTCATTTAATCTACATCCGAAGTACCTCATGATAGAAATTCTCGACAGCCTTGACAGGCAGTGGCTGCTGGCTCTTAACAACGATTATTCCGCTTTTTGGGATGGAATCATGGTTGCATTCAGCGAGAAAATAACCTGGATACCACTTTATATTGCTATGATTTATGTGATTTTCAGGCATTGGAAAAAGGAATCCTGGTGGCTTGTTGTTGCGTTGATTTTAAGTGTTGTAATAGCCGATCAGATTGCTTCGGGCGTTCTCAAAGATTGGGTAGCCCGCCTCAAACCGAGTCACGATCCGTCTCTGGTAGGTCAGGTAGTGCTTGTCAACGGCTATAAAAGCGGACTTTACGGTTTTGTGTCCTCTCATGCTGCCAATTCCTTTGCTTTGGCATTACTTTCTTCCTTATTCTTCCGAAATAGGATTTACACTATTTTTATTTTTCTGTGGGCTGTAATCAATGCTTATTCACGAATTTACCTGGGTGTGCATTATCCGGGCGACGTGTTGGGTGGAGCCTTGGTAGGAGTTTTCGTGGCACTCCTCATATATTTTTTACTAAAGAAAATTCGTCCTGCTTTGTTTGAGGGTGTTGGTTCGGCCGAACTGAGATATCCCGTCCCGATTTGGGTTTTTATTGTCACCAGCGTCGGATTGGTTGGCTATAGCGTGTGGTTTTTTTGAAAATTCCGGTGTATTATGAGATTAACAAAAAAATAAAACCCCAGAAGTTTTCAGCACTTTTGGGGTTCTTTTTTTTGGAATGTTGTATATTTATTTCTTCATCGAATTCAATGCGCTGCCGGCTTTGAACCATTCTATTTGCTGCTCGTTGTACGTATGAGCCACTTCAAAACTGTCAGTGGTACTATCCGAATGATGAAGTATGACTTTCAGATTTTTTCCGGAACTAAATTCCGTTAAACCGGTGATACTGATTTTATCGTCTTCACGCACTTTGTTGTAGTCATTTTTATCTACAAAGGTAAGTGCCAGCATTCCCTGTTTTTTCAGATTCGTCTCGTGAATCCGGGCAAAAGACTTTACCAAAATGGCTTTCACGTTGAGGTGACGCGGTTCCATAGCGGCATGCTCACGGCTGCTTCCTTCTCCGTAGTTTTCTTCGGCCACTATCACCGATCCAATGCCTTCTGCTTTGTATTTACGGGCCAGAGCCGGAACAGCTTTGTATTCGCCGGTCTCCGGATCGAGCACAGAATTGGTCTTTTCGTTGAAGGCATTTACAGCTCCAATCAGCATATTGTCCGAAATATTATCCAGATGCCCGCGGAAACGAAGCCATGGACCAGCCATGGAAATATGGTCGGTAGTACATTTTCCCTGAGCTTTGATAAGCAGGGGAAGTGCAGCGTAATCCTGTCCGTTCCAGGTTGCAAAAGGTTGCAGAATCTGCAGGCGCGTTGATTCCCTATCTATGCTGATCTCAATGTTGCTTCCATCTTCCAACGGAGCCTGGTAGCCCGCATCTTCTACGGCGTATCCTTTCGGTGGCATTTCATAGCCCTCAGGTTCGGCCAGTTTCACTTGTTCGCCTTTGTTGTTAGTCAGCGTATCGGTTAAAGGATTGAAAGTCAGATTGCCCGCAATGGTAAGTGCAGCTACTACTTCGGGCGATGTGACAAAGGCATGAGTATTCGGATTGCCATCATTTCGTTTGGCAAAATTCCTGTTGAACGAAGTGATAATCGAATTCGGACGGTCTTTCACATCGTCGTCGCGCTTCCACTGCCCGATACAAGGCCCGCAGGCATTTGCCATGATTACGGCGCCGGCATCTTCAAATTCCTTCAGAATTCCGTCGCGTTCGGCCGTGTAGCGTACCTGCTCCGAACCGGGATTGATTATGAATTGTGCTTTCACATCCAAACCATCCTGACGGGCACTTTTTACTATGTGAGCAGCGCGGGTCAGGTCTTCGTAAGATGAGTTGGTGCAGGAGCCAATCAAGCCTACTTCCATTTGCTGCGGATACCCTTTTTCTCTGACAATTTTGGCAAAATCAGTGAGTGTATAAGCGGCGTCGGGCGTGAATGGACCGTTGATGTGGGGTTCCAGTTCAGAGAGATTGATTTCAATCACACGGTCGTAATATTTTTCGGGACTTGCCTCGGTTTCAGGGTCAGCACGCAGGTGAGCAATGATTTTGCGGGCTTCATCTGCTACTTCTTTTCTTCCTGTGCCTTCGAGGTAATTGGCCGATTTTTCATCAAAAGGGAAAATGGAGGTTGTAGCACCTACTTCAGCACCCATATTACAGATTGTACCTTTGCCTGTGGCCGAAAGCGTAGCTGTTCCATCGCCAAAATACTCGATAATGGCATTTGTACCGCCTTTTACGGTCAGAATTCCGGCAAGTTTCAGGATTACATCCTTGGATGATGCCCAGCCCGAAAGTTTTCCTGTCAGTTTCACGCCTATGATTTTGGGCATTTTGAGTTCCCAGGGCAGTCCAGCCATCACGTCAACGGCATCAGCGCCACCCACACCGATGGCAACCATTCCGAGCCCGCCTGCGTTGGGGGTATGAGAATCGGTTCCTACCATCATTCCGCCCGGGAATGCATAATTCTCCAGCACAACCTGATGGATAATTCCTGCACCCGGTTTCCAGAATCCGATACCAAATTTATTGGAAACATCTTTCAGAAAATCGTACACTTCGCGATTGGTAACATTGGCTGTGTTCAAATCGGATTCGGCGTTTTTATAGGCTTGAATCAGGTGGTCGCAATGTACGGTTGATGGTACTGCCACGATTTTTCTTCCGGAGTTCATTAGCTGGAGTAGTGCCATTTGAGCAGTAGCATCCTGCATGGCTACACGGTCAGGTGCAAAGTCCACATAGGCAGTAGCACGCTGGTAATCTTCTACCTGAACGTTGGGGGAGAGGTGCGAAAATAAAATCTTTTCAGTAAGGGTCAGCGGACGACCTAATTTTTCTTTTGCATTATTTATTTTACCTGGAAGTTCAGAGTAAACTTTGCGAATCATGTCAATGTCGAAAACCATAGTATCTGTTTTTTTATAGATTTGTTTATTTCTAAAAAATGTAACAATGATTTGTTAAATATGTTCAGATATTTAGAAAATTATAGATATATGAATTGTTTTATTTCATTGAATTTATTTTTATTCTATATACTAATCAATGTGTAATAA
>JAGPGR010000158.1 GCA_018055865.1 Paludibacteraceae bacterium
CAGCTTGCTCCGGGTGTCGGGTGATGCTGTGGTAATCTTAATATTGCTGACGTAAGAAGCGCTCGAAGCACCCCTGTACAGCATAAATCCAAACCGGGTAAACTTACTGCCTTCATACAGGTTGGTAGGCATATCAAGCACTTTCTCACCCTTGTGATAAATTCGCACACGCCGGTTTTGTACCCAGATAATCACGTGATTGACCTTTTCCTCTTCTACCGGATTGATGGTGGAAGATCCGGTAACTTTGGGATTTCCTGATTTTAAGCCTTGGGTTTCCCAGCCGGTTTTGGCAATATTGACAATAAGCCCCGTACTTCCGTTGTAAGGGTCGCTCATCTCCTTGTAACTGTTTTCTCCGTAAATAGTAACGGCAGCAGCATACCTCGGAGCCCCTTTTTTGGGAACTACATCAAATTCGACTATAAAATTTTTAGGAAACTCAATCGGTTTCAGCAACCACCAGTTGCCTTCTGTGGCATTCAGATTCAGCCAGTTGCCTGGGGCAATGCTTAATGTATTGATTTCTCCTGATTTATTGGTGGTCCAGAGTGCCGGAAAATCGCCCACGGCATCCTGACTGAAATCTTCGTACAACAACACTTTATCGCCCGCCACAAAATCATAATTGGAAGTTGCCGTCAGTTTTTCACTCTTTTGGTTGTCCGAAGCTCCTTTTTTATTTGTTCCTTCCACAGTTTCCTCCGTATCGGTTTTCTGATTGTCTTTTCCTTCGAGGCCGTCCAATGCTTTATCTGTTGCTTCACCGGCTTTTTTAGCAGCTCGGTTCTCCACTTTTTGTTTGGCTGTATTTACAGCTTTTTTACCGACTTTTTCGAGCCATCCCTGAGCATTTACCTGCATGCCGAACAATATGCTCAAACATAGTAGAAATACAATTTTTTTCATGGTTTTGATTTTTTATTTTTATAAAATTCATGTTAAATATCGCTGTGAATAACGTGTTTACATTTCAATTTGCTATTTCTAATGGCGTACAAAGCCTTTTTTGGGAAATCATTCAATATAAATAAGATTCAACTCATCAAACGTAAAATTATATTTTCAATTTCTCAAATAATACCCCCAAAAAGGGGTATTTTTAAAAAAAAATCAATGTTATATTTGCATAAGAAAAAATCGTACATTTGTTTGATATCAATAAATGTATGGATTTGATTATATAGAATTATCACGCATGAAAAAAATACATATTTTCTGTTTTGCTGCGTTACTATTTTGTTTTCCATTAATACCGGCTGCACAAAATACCGATTCGATACTCAATATGTATCGGAATAACCGGGGAATTTACAATACCGACTCCCTGTTAGCTAAAAGTAAACTAATGATGTTTGCCAATCCGGAAAAATCGCTTGAAATGCTGGAAAAAACTATCGTCGTAGCCCGAAAACAAGGCGACCTGATAAAATTAGGCGACAGCTATCGGGCCATTGGAAGTTTTTACAGTGATATCAAAGGAGATATTAATGCCGCAACCCGAAATTATCAGCTGGCCGACAGCATTTACAGAAGAAATAAAGGAAAAAAAAGCAGCGAAGGAATTGGTGCCATATATCATTGCTATGGAGTCATTTATCAACGGCAAAGCGACTATCTCTCATCCATCGATTACTACACAAAAGCGCTGCATGTGTTTGACAGTATAGGCAATGAAACTATCAGACCCAAGACATTAAATAATCTTTCAACTTTGTATTCGTACTTAAAAGACAATGCAAAAGCCGAAAAATACGCCCGGGAATGCTTGCAACTGTCGGTCAAAATCAACGATGATTATTTGCTATCGGCCATCAGCACCACACTTGCATCGGTACTTATTAATCAGGGAAAATACGACGAAGTTCCCGCACTACTCAATAATGCCGAAGAAATAGCAAAAATCCGCAACGATAACTACATACTGGATTTGGTCAACCTGAATTACGGGTCGTATGAGGTCTTTCACAAAAAAAATTATTCCAAAGCCATCAATCATTACCGGCTGGCAATACAATACGCTGAAAAGATCGGGAATGAATACGAGAAAATGCGTGCTCTGTCAAATCTTGCTGAGTCGTATCTTCTGAATAATGAGATAAGTAAAGCAAAACAAACGGCCAATGAAGCTTATTTATTGGCAGTAAAGCAGGAATCGGATGACGTACAACAACGACTATTAAGCGTAATGGCTAAAACAGAAGCTTCGGAAAGTGATTTTGAAAGCGCATATAAGCACCTGCTGCTCGCTTCCGAACTGAAAGATTCGGTTTTCAACGAAAGTAACGCTCGGAATATCAACTTCTTAGAAGCAACATACCAGGCGGAGAAGAAAGAAATGCGCATAGCAGCCCTCGAAAAAGATAAAAAACTATTACGCTTTTTCGTTTTTTCAGGTGCCTTTACACTGCTATTGTTGCTGTTGATTTTTTATTTCATGCATAAATCCATTCGTCGGAAAAAACAACTGGCCGAACAAAAAATAATACAGCTCGAAAAAGAGAAACAACTGGTGGCTACTCAGGCCGTACTGGATGGCGAAACTGCAGAGCGCAGCCGGCTCGCACGCGACCTTCACGATGGATTGGGAGGAATGTTATCGGCCGTAAAACTAAACTTATTTGACATGAAACAGGGAGTATTCATCGAGGCAGAAGACGTGCTGCGCTTTAATAAAGTAATGGACATGCTTGATAATTCCATGCAGGAACTGCGGCGGGTAGCTCACAACATGATGCCCGAATCTCTGTCCCGCTATGGTCTGAAAGTAGCTCTGGAAGATTTTTGCGGCAGTTTCCTTCATGTACATTTCCATTTTTTCGGTGAAGAGAAAAGAATTGAAAATTCCATAGAAATAGCTCTTTATCGTGTTGTTTTTGAACTGGTGAACAATGCCGTAAAACATGCAAAAGCAGAAAACATCAACGTGCAGATCGTTCAGCAGCTCAACAGGATATCCATTAACGTACAGGACGATGGAAAAGGATTTGAACCCGAAGAAAAATCGAAAGGTGCAGGACTTCAAAACATCAGAAACCGCATAAATTCAGTTGGGGGCACGCTGAATATACTCTCATCGAAAGATGAAGGAACCGAAATTATCATTGATATTAACTTAAATGCAGAATAAAAATGGAAAAAATCAAACTCCTGATAGTAGACGATCACCGTGTGTTGGTTGAAGGATTGAACAAACTGTTCGATAATTCTGATACAGTGGATGTTATTGGTGTGGCATATTCCGGAAAAGAATGCCGGAGTGCCCTGCGGAAAGAATTGCCCGATGTGATTTTGCTTGATATCAACCTGCCCGACGTAAGTGGTATTGACCTTTGTAAAGAAATAAAAACCGAAAATCCTGAAATAAGAATTGTAGCACTTTCCAGTTTCAACGAATACACCATCGTTCGTCGCATGATCGAAAACGGCGCTTCGGGCTATGTCGTTAAAAACGCCATGCCCGAAGAAATAATGATGAGCGTGGAAACTGTGGCAAAAAATGAAATTTTTCTGTGTGAAGAGATAGATCTGCTCATGCGAAAACGCTCCAACAACCCGATATGGCTCACTCCGCGTGAAAAAGAGCTGCTGAAGTACATTGTAGAAGGACTCACAAATCACGAAATAGCCGAAAAAATGTATCTCGGTGTAGAAACCATCAACAGCTATCGGAAAAATTTGCTCATCAAATTAGGGGCAAAAAATACTGCTGTTCTTGTCAGAATGGCTTTGGAGGAAAAGCTGGTGTAATTCTCTACGCCCCCAATGCCTTGAGCGCTTCGTAAACCAGGAATGCCGGCCAAACCAACGCTTTTAGAAATCCAACAACTCCGGCACCGAATGTAGCTGCCTGCGAAATAAAATAGATAGCTGCTCCTATCAAACCCAGTCCATACACTGCTCCTCCCGATGCTTGAGAGGAGTTGTTGTTTTTACAGCAGTTCGTTTCGTCTTTCATAACGTACATTTTTTTTTGTGAAATATAAATATTGTTCAAATTTAATCATTTTTGTTTCCGGTGTATTCAAAATTGCAATTATTTTTCAATTCTTTTCTATATCTAAATGTGCTTGTAGCTTTACAAAAAAAAACCTACTCCGAACGGAATAAGTTTTTCTGTATTTTAGAAATTATCAAAAATAGACTTATACTTCGTATTTTTCTACAATATCCATACCGGTCATAATTGATTTTTCATTCATCGGAATAAGGTGATGATGACGCTCGGGCAATGATTTTTTCAGTCCTTTCAGCACATTTTCCACTTTCACAATTGGACGAATTTTCAAAAAACCACCCAGAATCATCATATTCAATGTTTTTACCATATCATGTTTGTAGGCATATTCTGTGGCGTCCACTTTGTAGATGTTGATATCGGTGCGTGTCGGGAATTTTTTGAAGCCATTGCTGTCGAAAATCAGTGTACCACCCGCTTTCACTCTACTCTCGAATTTATCCAGTGAAGGTTGATTGAGTACAATGACGGTGTCGTATTTATTCAAAATGGGCGAACTGATTTTTTCATCGCTCAGAATTACTGTAACATTGGCAGTTCCGCCACGCTGTTCTGGTCCGTATGATGGTAGCCAGCTCACCTCCTGTCCCTGCATCAAACCTGAGTACACCAAAATTTTTCCCATGGACAGCACTCCCTGTCCGCCAAATCCCGATATTAATATTTCTTCTTTCATACTACTGACTATTAACTATAAACTATTCATTTTTCAAGTCGCCAAGCGGATATTCCGGAAACATATTTTCCACCATCCAGTCGTTGGATGCAGCAGGTGTCATTTTCCAACCGGAGTTACAGGTTGAAACCACTTCGACCACTGAAGTACCTTTCTTATTCAACGTATTTTCAAATGCTTTCTGTATGGCTTTTTTAGTTTTTCGAACTCCGCCTACGTTATGCACACTCTGACGGGTCACGTAACAGGTTCCGGGCAGTTTAGCAAGTAAATCGGTAATATTAAGTGGATGGCCATTCAGCTGTACATCACGTCCGTAAGGCGAGGTAGCAGTTTTCATGCCAACGAGTGTAGTAGGAGCCATCTGGCCTCCGGTCATACCATAAATCCCGTTGTTGATAAATACAATGG
>JAGPGR010000007.1 GCA_018055865.1 Paludibacteraceae bacterium
AACGGTCCGGTATTACTGGATATTCTGACGTATCGTTACAGCGGACACTCCCCATCCGACGCTTCCTCGTATCGTACCAAAGAAGAAGTGGAAGCCTGGGAAGCTCAGGATTGTATCGTTTCTTACAGAAAACAACTGATTGAAGCCGGTGTTGCTGCACAAACCGATTTAGATGCCATTCAGGCAGATATAAAAGTATTGATAAACGAAATGTTTCTGAAAGCCATTGATGATGAGTTATCTCCCAGAATGAAAAATGCGGACGTAATAAGTGATATGATGTTCTCAAATGGCTCTGTGGAAAGTTTTTCGGAATCAAAACCGGATGTGCTGATGCCAATGGATGAAATATCGAGAGTAAAAAAGATAACTTCTAAAGAACGCTTTGCTTTTGATTCAGACGGAAAACCTTTCAGTAAAATGAAACAATTCCAGCTACGTGACGGTATTTTTGAAGCGATCATTGACAGATTCTACAAAGATGCATCGCTTATAGCATACGGCGAAGAAAACCGTGACTGGGGTGGAGCATTTGCCGTTTACGGCGGAATGACCGAAGCACTTCCGTACCATCGTCTGTTCAACTCGCCTATTTCCGAAGCTTCAATTATCGGAACGGCTATCGGATATGCCATGTGCGGCGGTCGGGTGATTCCTGAAATAATGTATTGCGACTTTCTGGGCAGATGTGGCGATGAAGTTTTCAATCAGCTTCCCAAATGGCAGGCCATGAGCGGAAACGTTCTCAAAATGCCGGTTGTGGTTCGGGTTTCAGTTGGCTCCAAATACGGTGCACAGCACTCACAGGACTGGACTTCACTCGTTGCTCATATTCCGGGATTGAAAGTATGTTTCCCCGTGACTCCATACGATGCAAAAGGATTGATGAATGCTGCACTTCAGGGTACCGACCCGGTTATTTTCTTCGAAAGTCAGCGTATCTATGAAATCGGAGAGCAATTCCACAAAGAAGGAGTTCCTGCAGGATATTACGAAATTCCGTTTGGTGAACCAGATGTGAAGAAAGAAGGCAAAGATATCACATTCCTGACGGTAGGACATACGCTTTATCCCGCCCTGCAGGCTGCTAAAGAACTGGAAGAAAAATACGGAATGAGCGCCGAAGTAATTGATGCCCGTTCGCTCGTGCCGTTCAACTACGAAAAGGTGATTGAATCAGTGAAAAAAACCGGAAAAATCATTGTAGCAAGTGATGCTACTGCCCGCGGCTCATTCCTGAATGACCTGGCTGCCAATATCAGCCAGCTCGCATTTGATTATCTCGATGCTCCGGTTTGTGTACTTGGATCACGCAACTGGATTACACCGGCTTACGAGCTTGAAAGTTCATTTTTTGCACAGCCATCCTGGTTTCTTGATATGATAAATGAACGCATTCAACCTCTGAAAGGATACATCCCGACAGAACATATGACCGACGCGGAATTGGTGAGAAGATCAAAGATAGGGGTGTAATTCCCCTTTTGTTTCTATGATAAAGTCTGAGAAAATGGCATAGCGAATTGCCCCGGTTTATTTCAGATACGTTACAGGTAAAACAAAATAACAGGATTTTTTTAAGAATTCAAAGCTTACGTTTCAATGAGAAGAAAAAAGGTCAGTGTTCTGATATTATTGATTATCACGTTATTGGTTTTGCCCTCATTCACCAAAACTAAGCATGTGAATATCTGGCTAATTGGCGATTCTACGATGGCCTGGAAAAAGCCGGAACGTGCTCCGGAATCGGGCTGGGGTGAAGGATTGAAATTTTTTGCTAAAGAATATACAGAAATTCATAATCACGCGGCAAGCGGCAGAAGCACCAGGAGTTTTATTGCTCAAAAAAGATGGGAAAAGGTACTTGACAGTATTCAAAAAGGGGATTTTGTAATTATTCAGTTTGGTCACAACGATGCCAAAAAGGATTCAACTCTTTATGCCGAAGCCAATTCTGATTACAAGAAATTTATCCGAAAAATGGTGGATGAAACACGCTCCAAAGGTGGAAAACCGATTATTTGTTCTTCTATTGTTCGCCGGCATTTCGATGGTAACGGAAACCTCCTGGACACGCACGGTGAATACATCAAAGCAGCCCGTGAAATTGCTTTTGAGACCAGTACACCTTATGTGAACATGGAAGCCCTCACCCGAAAAATGGTGAGTGAACTCGGTCCTGAAAAGTCAAAATCGCTTTTCGTGTTTTGTGCTCCGGGTGAATGTCCGCAGCGAAAAAATGGTGTGCAAGACTCTACTCATCTGAATTTCGATGGTGCACGACAAGTGGCAGAGCTGTTTGTGAATGAAGTGAACAAGGAAAAAATACAGGTGAGGAAATACTTTTTTAGAACTAAAAACGAATGAAATTCAGATTCAAATGAGAAATACACCCATATTATTCTTACTGATTCTGACTTTTATATTTCCTCAGACGGAGGTGAAAGCACAGATTGGCAGGAGTTTCCCTTCTGAACGAAAAGTGATAAAAGACCCTGTTACAGGCAATCGGTTGATTTTTCTGACGAGTAAGCCCCTCGGTGATAAAAAGATTTACCAGACTCATAATCAATGGACTTCCGATGGAAAATGGATTATTTTTTCTTCAAACAGAGTAAAAGGAGAAGCCCTGGCGGTGAATGAAAATTCCGGTGAAATTGTTCAGGTAACTGAAGGGGGATTTGACGGAATGCTCAATGTTTCGAGAAAATCGATGAAGCTTTATTTTATCAGGAACGTTCAGAATGAGACAAAATCAAAAGCAATTATTGAAGTAAATCTGGAGAAAGTTTTTGCAGATAGTAAAGCAGGCAAAATGAAATCGCCTGATGAATATCAGCGGGTTTGTTGTGTAATACCGGATGAATTTCAGGCTACCGGTGATTTGGCACTCGATGCAAATGAAGATTGGGCCTGGTTTCGGGTTGGGAAAGAAAAAGCGTTGCAACATTTGTCGAAAGATGTAAAAATTGAACCAAATTTCGGTCCCCGCAACATGGGCGAAGGTCCGGGTGGAATTGCCGGTATGAACCTGAAAACCGGAGAAATAAAATATGTTGTTTCAGTACCTTTCCAGATTGGCCATATTCAGTCGAATCCCTGGGTCTCCGGACAAATTATTTTCTGCTGGGAAACCGGCGGTAAAGCTCCTCAGCGTACCTGGATAGTAAATTCCGAGGGGTCAGGATTGCGTCCGCTTTATCCCGAAGCATCCTTTGAATGGATTACTCACGAAGCTGTGATAAGTTCCGATGAAGTGGCTTTTGCAATCATGGGACATAGAAAAATCAAAACGGAAACCGACTCAACAAATTTCAAAGGAACTGATCCCAATGGAGTAAATCCCGGCCAGGATCCGGGATGGGGAAATTCCGGTACCAGAGAAAAACCTACCGGATTTGGGGTAGTCAATATTAAATCTCACGAAATGATAATTGAAGGACAGACACCCTCAGGGAGTGGCTTTTGGCATGTGGGTGGTTCGTCCGACGGGAAATTTGCAGTGGGTGATGACTTTGCACGGAATATATACCTGATTGATAGAAAAACACATGAGATGATACTGCTTTCTACCGGTCATAAACCTACGGCATTCGACCATCCGCATCCCACATTTAAGGCAGATGGAACAAAAATAGTGATTCAGTCAGCTATGCTATCGGATGATAATCGTTCAATGAATATTTGTGTCATTCCTGTACCGAAGAAATGGTTGAAAAGGTAGTTGGAAGACAGAAGACAGAAGACAGAAGACAGAAGACAGAAGATGAATATCGAAGAAAATTTTTTGTTGCTTATTCTGAAAATCAGTTGAGTGAAGATAGTCATCTGAAATCATCAATTGTAATTTGTAATTTGTAAATCGTAAATAAAAATTATGTCAACTATAAAAGTAAACGCTCACCTTCATACTCCGTACTCATTCAGTGCATTCCTTGATATTGACGATGCATTGGACAGAGCTGTGAGCGAGGGAGTTAAAGTGGTAGGAATTAATGACTTTTACACTACTGCAGGTTATGATGATTGGGCTGAAGGTTGTAAAAAAAGGAATCTGTATCCGCTCTTTAATATTGAATTTATCAGTCTGAATGAGCAGGATCAAAAAAACGGAATGCGGGTGAATGACCCTGCAAATCCGGGCAGAACTTACCTGAGCGGAAAGGGATTGAGTTACCCGTTTAAGTTGGATGAACCTTACGCATCGCAACTGGCTAACGTTAGAAAAGAATCCAACGACCAGGTCGAAGCCATGTGCGGCAGGTTGAATGAACTTCTTTCAGTTACTAAAATGGATTTTTCACTCGATTTTGAGTGGATTAAAAACGAACTCACCAAAGGTTCAATCCGTGAACGTCATTTGGCGAAAGCATTACGATTGAAGGTGTATGAAAAATGCGAAAATGATGAAGCTGCTATTAAAATTCTGATGCAGGAACTTTTCGGAGGAAAAGAAATGAAATCCGGTACTGAAGATGTTGCGGGAGTGGAAAACGAAATCCGCGGTAATCTTTTGAAAGCCGGTGGAGCTGCTTTTGTGCCTGAAACAGCAGAAGCATTCTTGCCGATGCAGACAGTTTGTGATATTATTCTGGCTGCAGGAGGAATCCCTGCCTATCCGTTTCTGGCTGATGATGCAAATGGCAAATACACTGATTTCGAAAGTGATCTTGAACGGGTTGCAGAGCAGTTGACCGAACGTGGTTTTCATTCCGTAGAATTTATAACCACCCGAAATCATGTAGATTTGTTAGAAAAATATGCTTCATACCTTCATGATAAGGGTTTTGTAGTAACATTCGGCAGCGAGCACAATTCTCCAATGATGGAACCGGTTGAACTTTTTGCAAGAAACAATGTGCCATTAACTGAAAATTTAATGAAAATCAATTTTGAAGGAGCGTGTGTCATTGCTGCTCACCAACATCTTGTAAGCCAGGGACTCCGGGGATACGTGGACGGAAAAGGAAATGCAGACCGCACAAAAAGAGAAGAATTTGTTAAGTTAGGAAAAGAGCTAATTTGCCCCTAAATCCATAATAGGACTTTTTGTTGGCTTACAGAAGTTATATAAATTAGAAATTTAAGATTGATTATTAAACATGAGCAACACAGACAACATAATACAAAGTTCCGAACTCTCTCTCCAGGGGATTGCGGGTCTTATCTCTATCTCTCAATTCTACGGACGTGACAGCCGTTTTGTGATAGCCGGAGGAGGAAATACTTCATACAAAGATGCTGAAAAAATCTGGGTGAAAGCCAGCGGCTCATCACTGGCAACGATTACAGAAGATGGTTTTGCAGTGCTCGACCGCGCAAAACTGAATTTCATGTCGGAAAAAGTGTACAGCAGCGATGCCCGCGAACGTGAAGAGCAGGTTAAAAACGATTTAGCTGACGCAACTATCACCAAAGGAAAACGTCCGTCGGTAGAAACTTCCATGCACAATGCGATTGATTACCCGTATGTAGTCCATTTGCATCCCACGGCTGTAAATGGTTTGATGTGTGCACGAAATGCCCAAACCGATTTGAGGAAACTTTTCGGCGAAAAAGCACTGTATGTGGAATATACCGATCCGGGTTATGTTTTGTTCAAAAAGGTGGATGATAAAATAAAAGCCCATCGAACCAAATTCAACGAAGAACCAAAAGTTATCTGGTTGCAAAACCATGGAATATTCGTTGCAGCAAATTCGATTGCCGAAATAAAAAATACGTACGATGAAATTTTAGCTTCGCTGAATGTATTTTCAGTCAATCTTCCGCTTGTAGAAGCCGGTTTGCACTCCTCTGAGGAATTAAAAGAGGTTGAAATGCTACCGGCCATCCGGATGATGGTTTCTAATGATGGTTTGAAAACGCTGAAAGTACGAAAAAATGAATTGATTCAATACTATTCTGAAAGCATTGAAAATCAGAAAGACATAGCACAACCATTTACTCCCGATGCCATTGTTTATTGCAAATCGAACTATATTTTCATCAACGGAAAAACAACCGAAGCTATTTTGGATGAAGCCGAAAAATCTATTCCCGCTTTTTCCGAAAAATTTGGTTATCTGCCAAAGGTATTATTAATTCGGGGAATTGGGTTGGTTGCTGTAGGTGAAAATGCCAAACAATGCGATATCATTTTGGATGTTTTTGAAGATGCTCTGAAAGTGGCTTTTCTCACTCAATCGTTTGGTGGGGCACATCCGATGACACATTCTCAGATTGATTTTATAGATAACTGGGAAGTGGAAAATTACCGGCGAAGTGTTGCTGCCGGAGGAGCTGCCGGTCGTGCCGAAAACAAAACAATCATCGTTACAGGTGCTGCGCAGGGTTTTGGTGAAGGCATTGCCGAATGTTTGCTCCACGAAGGAGCCAATATCGTGGTGGCTGATTTGAACGAAGAAGCAGGTGAGAAAACGGTGGAGAAATTTAATTTGTCAGCAAAAAGTAATCGGGCCATTTTTGTAAAAACCAATGTAAGTGAAGTTTCAAGTATTGAAAATTTGATACACGAAACAGTGTGTAATTTTGGTGGAATAGACTGTTTTATCAGTAATGCAGGCGTACTGCGTGCCGGAGGGTTGGAAGAAATGACACCCGAAAATTTCGATTTTGTAACCAAAATCAACTACAATGCCTATTTCTACTGCACGAAAGTGGTTAGCCGTGTTATGAAATTACAAACCAACTATGCTTCTGAAGAGTATTATGCCGATATAATACAAATCAATTCCAAATCAGGATTGCGCGGAAGTAAAGCTAATTTTGCTTATGCCGGTGGAAAATTCGGTGGAGTGGGGCTCACCCAATCGTTTGCGTTGGAGTTGGCACCATTCAGAATAAAAGTCAATTCAATTTGTCCGGGAAATTTCTATGAAGGACCACTCTGGAGTGACCCTGAAAACGGACTTTTTGTACAGTATTTAAATGCCGGAAAAGTCCCGGGAGCTAAAACCATCGAGGATGTAAAAGCGTTCTATTTATCGCAGGTACCTATGCAAAAGGGCTGCACTCCCTTAGATGTTACCAAAGGTGCACTTTACCTGATGGAACAATGTGGTGAGACAGGACAGGCACTGCCAATCACCGGCGGACAAGTGATGCTGAGCTGAAGCCCCCTAAACCTCACCGAAGTGGGACTTAAAGACCAGATTTCTGAATAATACTAATAAAGAAAAATATAAATCAACCAAATTAAAATATGCTGCCGAATATCTCAAAATGGTGAACAAAGCTAACTTAAAGTCCCCCGCAGTTTATCCCGCAAAGCGGGAGGGGATTTAGGGTGCTTTCTCTCGGGGATTTAGGGGTAGATTTATTTATGAAAACAACCGCAATTCGTTTGTACGGCAAAAAAGACCTTCGGATGGAAGAGTTTGAACTGCCACAGTTAAGAGACAATGAGATATTAGCAAAAGTAGTTTCAGATTCACTGTGTATGTCTTCATACAAAGCATCGTCGCAGGGCACCGATCATAAACGGATTCCCGATGATGTGGCTGAAAATCCGATTATTATCGGACATGAATTTGCCGGAGAATTAGTCGAGGTTGGCAGTAAGTGGGCTCACAAATTCAAAGCCGGAGATAAATTTTCCATTCAGCCGGCTTTGTATTATGAGGATGGTCCGGTTGGAATTCTGAGCGCTCCGGGCTATAGCTACAAATTCATTGGCGGAGACGCCACTTATGTGATTATCCCGAATGAAGTGATGGCAAGAGATTGCCTTCTGGCCTATCAGGGCGAAGGATATTATCCTGCTTCACTGGCAGAACCCCTTTCTTGTGTAATCGGGGCTATGCATGCCAATTATCATACCACGCCGGGAAGTTACAAACATTCAATGGAAATCGTGGACGGAGGAAAAATGGCAATTCTGGCAGGCGTAGGACCCATGGGGCTGGCAGCCATTAATTATGTACTTCGCCGCGAAGACCGAAAACCCTCGCTTTTAGTCGTAACAGATGTCGATCAAACACGTCTCGATCGAGCTGCATCCATTTATACAGTAGAATTTGCTGCATCAAGAGGAATTGATTTGAAATATATCAACACCGGGAAAATGGGAAATCCTGCCGAAGAATTGAAAATGATTTCTGGTGATTCGGGATATGACGATGTTTTTGTTTTTGCACCGGTAAAACCCGTTGTTGAACAAGGCGATGCCATTCTCGCATTTGACGGATGTCTGAATTTCTTTGCCGGTCCGTCTGATCCTAATTTCAGTGCCATGTTTAATTTTTACAACGTGCATTATTCCTACACTCATATTGTGGGAACCAGTGGAGGAAATAACGACGATATGGTTGAAGCACTGGATATAATGAGCAAAGGATTAGATCCGGCCGGATTAATCACACATATAGGTGGTTTGAATGCGGTGATTGAAGCCACCAATCATCTCCCTGAAATTCCCGGTGGGAAAAAACTGATTTACACACACATTGATATGCCTTTGACACCGATTTCAGATTTTGCCAAAATGGGTGAAACGAATCTGGTTTTTAAAACCTTGGCTGAGATTTGTGATAAAAATCTGGGTCTGTGGAGCGTGGAAGCCGAAGCGTTCCTACTCAAAAACATAGCCCCCTAAATCCCCCATAGAGGACTTAAAAGACAAATTCTCTGAAAATAATGTATACAAACAATTAAATACTGTGCTCTTAAAGTCCCCTATGGGGGATTTAGGGGGCTTCTTATTATGAAACAATTAGACATTCAGTTAATGCATCCGGTGGAACAAATCAATGTTATCATCGGACGAATTTACAAAAGCGGAATGACCACCACATCCGGTGGAAACATTTCCATCAGAGACACCAATGGCGATATCTGGATTACGCCTTCGGGAGTGGATAAAGGTAATCTGACCACCAAAGACATCATGTGTGTAAAGAATGACGGAACAGTCGTTGGGTTACACAAACCCTCGTCTGAGTTTCCCTTTCACAAAGCCATCTTCGAATCACGTCCTGATATTTCGGCAATCATTCACGCGCATCCGCCCGCATTGGTTGCATTCAGCATTGCCCGTGTAGTGCCTGATACCAAGGTTGTTCCACAGGCACATAATATTTGCGGTGACATCGGATTTGCTCCTTACGGAACACCCGGAAGTGAAGACCTCGGCAAAAAGATAGCTAACGAGTTCATAAAGAATCCTTATAAAGCCGTGATTATGGAAAATCACGGTGTAGTCCTCGGCGGAAGCGATATGATGGATGCTTATCAACGATTCGAAACACTTGAATTCTGCTGTCGTACCATAGTGAATGGTGGAAAATTGGGTAAAGTAAATTACCTGACAGATAATCAGGTGGCAAGCTACGTCAATCATTTTCCTAAAAATATAACTCATTTTATGGATGTAGAATATCCATCAGACGAGCGGGCTTTACGTTCGGATATGGTGAATATCATTCGTCGTGCCTGTAACCAGGGACTGATGATTTCTACATACGGAACTGTTTCCGTACGCTGGAAAAACGACGATTTCCTGATTACGCCCCGCGATGTTGCCCGATGGGATATCTTGTCGAGTGATATTGTTCAAATCAAAAATGGGATGGCTGAAGCCGGAAAAACGCCAAGTCGCTCTGTAGCATTGCATCAGCGGATTTATCAATTGAATCCGCATATTAACTCCATCATATGTACTCAGCCCGTGAACCTGATGGCACACGCGGTGAGCGGAACCAAATTCGACGTGAGAACTATCCCTGAAAGTTGGATTTTCTTGCAGGATGTGCCTTCCATTGAGTTTGGCGACCTGTATGATGATATTGACCGGATTGCCAACATGTTCAGCACTAATCGGGTACTTTTGGTGGAAAATGATAGTGTTTTTGTAACCGGTGATAAATTACTGAATACATTTGACTACCTGGAAGTTGCCGAATTTTCAGCCAATTCGCTCGTGATGGCATCAGGTATAGGGCCGCTGCAACCGATTGGAGATAAGGAAATCGAAGATTTGAGAGTGGCGTTTAATGTGAAGTGAATCGGAGCCTTTTCAACCTTTGGAGGAGGTGTTTTCACCCCGGATTCACCTACAGTCAGAGTTTTAGAATCGTTGCTACGCACGTGAATTAAAATCAGGAAACATCTCTCTATTGTAATCGCCCAAAAGTCCCCCGGGGGGGATTTAGGGGGTCGTTTTATTTGATCATACTCGGCGCCATTCCGAAATGCTTCGTAAAGCAACGGGTGAAATATTTCGGGTCATTAAAACCAACTTCGAAGGCAATCTCAGAAATATTGAGATTGCCTTTTTGTTTCAGAATCAGTTCGTGAGCTACCGTAAGACGGTAGTTTCGAATGAATTGCACCGCAGGTTGTCCGGTGAGAATATTCATTTTCTTGTTCAGCAGGGTTTTGCTTATTCCCATATCCGAAATAAAATCGACAACTTCGTAATTCGGATTTTGATAGTTTGTTTTCACGGTCTGAATAGCCTGACGGATGAATTTTTCATCATTCGATTCTTCACCGAAATTCAGTTCTTTTAAGTCCATATTCAGACTGAATCTTCGTTGATAGTTGCGCCGGGCTTCAAGCATATTGTTGATACGGGCGAGCAACAATTCGGAGTCGAAAGGTTTTGCCAGAAAATCATCCACACCCAGTTTATAACTGCTTATTTGTGTTTCTACATTCGATTTGGCTGTAAGCATCAGGAATGGAATGTGTGAAATGGAAAAATCTGATTTAACCTGCTTTGAGAGCTCCAGACCATCCATTACCGGCATCATCAAATCGCTGACAATAAAATCAATTGTTTTGGATTTGAGCATTTGCAGGGCTTCCTGTCCGTTTTCAGCTTCTACTATTTTATAATTTTCTGAAAGAATGGAACTTATGAATTTTCGCATGTCGTGATTATCTTCCACTACGAGTATTGATGGCTTAATACTGGAAAGATATGAATCCGGCTCAGAATTTTCACATTCGGAATTAGCTACTTCTTTCCGTTCTATTTCTTCTGTTGAAATAGCTGTATTACTTCTTTCCAAAGGCATTAAAACACGGAAAGTGGCTCCACCTCCCCGGTTATTTTTGGCTGAAATGGTTCCGCCAAGTAATTCGGCAATCTTTGCACATAAGTACAACCCGATACCTGTACCGCTTTGTCCTGAAACAGAAAATTTTTCGTGTTTCTTTGACTGGTAAAAACGGTCGAAAATCTGGCTAATATCATTTTCATCAATTCCGAAACCATTGTCTTTCAGGCCGATGTAAAGTTTTTCCTGCTTGGTGTTTTTGTCATTCAGCGAACAAACATACAGCGTAATTGAACCATTGTCAGGAGTGAATTTTATGGAATTTGAAAGCAGATTCGTTACGAGCTTCCGGATGGCTTCATCGTCGAACAGAATTTCAGGAGAATGCAACCGATATATCCGTCTGATTTTAATGCCCCGTTCGGAGGTGTAAGGGTCAAACGGAACCAAAATTCCATCCAGAAAAGTGATGATATTGCCGTTTTTTGTCTGAATATTCATCTTATCACTTTCCACTTTCCTGAAATCCATCAATTGATTGATTAACGAGAGCAAATGCCTCGAATTTTGGGATACAAACTGAAGTTGTTCAATCACTTTGGGGTTGGTGCTGAGTTTCAACGCACGTTCTATCGGTCCGGTAATGAGTGTGATAGGTGTGCGGAATTCGTGTGTGATGTTGGTAAAGAAGGAGATACGGTCTGTCATGGATTCCTCCACTTTTGCCGACATTTCAATCAGTTGCTTTCGTTGTGTGTCGATTTTTTTATTCTGTGAAGCCAGAATTTCATTTTGCTTCATCAGCTCGTCAGCTTGTACCTCCAGTGTTTTTTTCTGGATTTGCAGCTCTTTGGTTCGTCTTTCAACCTTTTGCTGCAGCAATTCCTGCTGACTTTTCAAAGACCTGATACGCCACTTATAGATACGATAAATTCCCCATAGCATTAGAATAAATAAAAAAGAAACAAACCAGATTGTTTTATAAAAATAAGGGCGTACAGTTATTTCAAGTTGAGTTGTTTTGTCTATCCAATCGTTGCCGCGCGACATAGCCCGTACCTGAAACGTGTACTTCCCCGGGCGAAGGTTTGTGTAGGTTATAAATCGCCTGTCAGCACCCGTATTAATCCATTTGTCGTCGAATCCAAGCAAACGATACGAGTACGAAACGGTGGATGGATTGTCGTAACCCAGCGCTGCAAATTCGATGGAGAACGATTTGTCTTTTTCGTGTAAATTTACTTTTTCAGCATAAGCGATATCGCTTTTGAGGTATCGGTTGTCGCCAAACCACACAGGTTTGTTCAATATCTGAAGTTTTGTGAAAATGATTTTTCCGGTATTTGTTGTGCTGTTTTGCTGGATTCCGATTAGCTCTGTCAATCCATAGTTGCTGCCGAAATAGATGTTTTTATTCGTTGGAGATTTGTAGAAGGCATTCCAGTAAAACTGATTGCTGATTATACCATCGTTGGTAGTATAGTTAGCAAAATGATTGGTTGCCGGATTGTAGCAGGAGAGGCCGTGTCCGGTACTTATCCATATCAATCCGTTTTCATCCTCCAGAATTCCAAAAACTGTATTGTGAGCCAGGCCGTGTTCCTTGTCGAGAAACTGAAGTTCGTACCCTTTTTTAGAATGCGACATTCTGCAAATGCCATACCCGTTGCTCCCAATCCAGATCGATTTGTCGCTGCTCAGAAACATGCTGGTAATGTTACGCATGAAAAGCGGAGCTATTTTTTCGCCGTTGCCGGTAAAGTTTACCGATTTGAATTTTGATGTTTTTCTGTTGTATGTATTCAAACGAATAATGGCAAGTCCTTCGGAAGTACCCATATACAAGTTGTTTTCTGTGTCTGTCAGGCATCCCAGGGTTCCCCATATTCGTTGGAACGAAGGATTTGCAAGTGGGTCAATAATTCTTTGTAATTGAAGGTCGTAAAAGAATATATTCCGGTTTGTTCCAATCCACATTCCATTGTT
This sequence comes from Paludibacteraceae bacterium, assembly GCA_018055865.1. Lineage (GTDB taxonomy): Bacteria > Bacteroidota > Bacteroidia > Bacteroidales > Paludibacteraceae > UPXZ01. Next base: position 12,990 of record JAGPGR010000007.1, read on the forward strand.
GATTGTGTCATATTTCAAAACAGCGATATATTGAGTCGGAAAATCCATGTGAGTAAAAGTGGGGTTGGACAGTCGGTTCAGATTGATGATGTTGATGCCTCCACCCCAGGTTCCGGCCCACAGATTGTCGTTTCCATCCATTTCGATGGTGCTCACCGAGTTATGACTTAAATCTGTGTTTGAAGTCGTGTAATGAATAAAGGAATTACTCCCTTTTAGTTTCCGGTTTAGCCCGCCTTCCACTGTTCCGAGCCAAAGATCACCATTCTTATCTTCGTAAATGGCATTTACCGGATTGGGTGAAATAGAATTAGGATGGTCAATATCATAAATATAATTTCTGGTAATAAGCTTCGGGAGCATCATCTTGTTTATTCCGCCCGATTCGGTACCAATCCACAAAACGTCTTTGTCGGGGAGCAGGCAATTGATGAAATCGTTGGAAAGGGATGATTTGCTACCGGTTTTTGCAGAAATGCGGCTGAAATTATTATTCTCGGCGTCATAAAAGTTTAATCCCCGCAACGTTCCTATCACTAATGTTCCATCGTCAAAAAAAGCCAGATTTGTGACCATATCCTGCGAAATGGAATTCTGATCGCTTTCACTGTGGACATAATGCTCCAGGTTATAGCTGTTAATCAGATATTTATACAATCCATTGTCGGTACCTATCCAAAGTGTATTGTCTTTTTTCATCATGGATGAAATAAATGTATTTTCACCGAAGTCAAGCGCTTCGTTCAGCTGCTTGAAACTCAAAGAACCATTGTGTGATACCAAAACCTGATAAATAATTCCTTTACTTCCTGCATAAACAGTATTGTCAATTTCATTTATCGTGGTAAATGAATGAGGACTTTCTCCTGTTTTGTTCTCAGAGGTGATTAATTTTGCGATATTTCCGTTTTTGTCAAAATCAATTTTGTAAATTTTCTCAACGGATAAAATCCAGATGCTCCCGTTCTGATCTTTTATCACACGTTGAGTATTGATGCCGGCCAGTTTGTCCATTTCTTCACTACCGGAAGTTATCGCGGCTTTTTGCATCGTGCGCAGGTTGATAACGTCAATTCCCATATTCGAAACCACCCAAAGCCGGTTGAAATTATCCTCACTCACTTGCCGGATGTAATTGCTTTTCAGAGAAATAGGAAGACTGCTCACATTCAGTGTCATAAATTCATATCCATCGTACCGCACCAGACCGCCGCCACCGGTAGAAATCCATAAAAAACCCCGGCTGTCCCGGTACAGGTCATCAACAAAATTGTGCGGAAGCGATTCTGCTACCGTAAAACTGTTGAAGATATATTTTGAAGTAGTAGGATTCTGACTGTGCAAAACCGAAGCTAAAAACAAAACAGATAGAAATGCAAGTAGGTGTTTTTTCATTTTTTCAGAAATTTCAAAAACAAAAATAGCTATAAAAATTGAAAAGTGTGAATATTACACTTAAAAATACAATTGTCCACCTTTTAAGGAGAAATGTCCACCCCACTGTCAGAACAATTCAGGTATATTTGCAGAGGTTTGAAAATGATAAATCGCTGTTTTGAGCGAAAAACAGCAAAAAAACACCTTATTACCTTAAATATTTGCTAGCAAATTTAATGTTTTTCACAAAATATTCATAAATTTTACCCGATAATTTCGATACTCTCATTCAAACCCTTTTCCTGTGCTTTTTCGGGTGTTTTTTTATAAAATGCCTTTATAACTATATTATACGGAAAATGAATAAACACTAAAAATATACACATGAAACACAAATTTTTCGTTTTTCTGATGCTGATTCTTGCATTCCAGGTTTCGGCACAGCAAAAGGCTGAAGTTACAGTCAATGTTGATAAAGGTGAATACCAAATCAATAAACACATTTACGGTCATTTTTCCGAACATCTCGGCAGAGGCATTTACGGAGGACTTTGGGTTGGCGAAAATTCGTCCATTCCGAACGTCAACGGAGTTCGCAAAGACATTATTGATGCGCTGAAACACATTCAGATTCCTAATTTGCGCTGGCCCGGAGGTTGTTTTGCCGATGAATATCACTGGATGGATGGCATTGGTCCCCGTTCCGAACGTCCAAAAATGGTCAACACACATTGGGGCGGAGTGGTCGAAGACAACAGTTTCGGAACGCACGAATTTATGAACCTCTGTGAAGCACTCGAAACAGAACCGTACATCTGCGGCAATGTGGGTAGCGGCACTGTGGAAGAAATGTCGAAATGGGTGGAATACATTACTTTCGACGGCGAAAGCCCGATGTCAAAACTTCGCAAGGAAAACGGACGCGAAAAACCCTGGAAAATAAATCTGTGGGGCGTTGGCAACGAAAACTGGGGCTGCGGCGGGAATATGACGCCCGAAGCTTATGCCGACCATTATCGCCGTTACGCTACTTACTGCCGCAACTATAGCGACAATAAATTGTACAAAATTGCCGGCGGACCTAATGTAGATGATTATCGCTGGATGGAAGTGATGATGAAAAACATTCCGCATTTCCTCATGAACGGCGTTTCAGTACATAACTATACATTTACCCGCGCCTGGGAAGACAAAGGCAACGCTACCGGTTTCTCCGAAGATGATTATTTCTCGCTCCTGCAACACGGAATGCGCATGGACGAAATAGTGACCAAACACGCCGAAGTGATGGACAAATACGACCCCAAAAAACGCATCGGAATGATAGTGGACGAATGGGGCGCCTGGTACAACGTGGAACCGGGTACCAATCCGGGATTTCTTTACCAGCAAAATACCCTTCGTGATGCCATTCTGGCAGGAACTATTCTAAATATTTTTCATAAACATGCTGACCGGGTTCAGGTAGCCAATATTGCACAACTTGTCAACGTGCTGCAGGCTCTTTTCCTTACAGAAGGTGATAAAATGCTGCTTACTCCGACTTATCACGTTTTTGATATGTACAAAGTGCATCACGATGCCACCATGCTTCCTGTTGAAATCAGTTCACCGACTTACAGCCGATTGGGTAAATCCATCCCTTCACTTTCGGTATCAGCCTCCAGAGATAAAAACGGAGCTGTCAATGTGTCTTTTGTGAATATTGACCCAAATCAATCAGTAGAGATTTCCTGTAATCTGAAAGACGTAAAAGGAAAACTGGCATCAGCCAATATTATTACTGCTCCAAAAATGGATTCCTACAACACATTTGACAATCCAAATCAGGTGGTACTGAAGGAATTTAAAAGCGGAAGTTTCAAAAACGGAATCCTGAAAATCAAAATTCCCGAAAAATCAGTCGTTACAGTTCAAATCAAATAACTACTGAAGGTATGAAACAAGCTATTTATATAGTATTGATTTGGTGCATTTCGGCTTTCACTTCGTGCAGTTACAAAGCGTTTGAACCAATCAGCAATCCAAATCCATGGGCAGATGACTACCGAAGTGTTTCCGGAATGAAAGATTACCTGAAATGGGGAACCTACAATGTTCACGACCCCTCATGTAAACTTTTCGGAGATACGTATTACATGTACTCCACCGATGCCATTTTTGGAGAAAACAAAAAGGAAATTCAGGAAAATAACCTGCCTTTCGGCTACATTCAGGTACGCAAATCGAAAGATTTGGTCAACTGGGAGTTTGCAGGCTGGGCATTCCGTGAAATACCTGCTGAAGCAAAAAAATGGGTGCTCGACAACAGCGGCGGCAGAGGTGCAACCAATATCTGGGCGCCTTATATACTTCAGTACAATGGGAAATACAGATTGTACTACAGCGTTTCGGCATTTGCCAAACAAACATCCTACATTGGTCTTGCCGAGTCTGACTCGCCCGAAGGACCCTGGGAATTGAAAGGATGCGTGGTGAAAACAAAGACCGGAGATAAGATGAATGCAATAGACCAGAGCATTGTGATAAATCCTGAAACCGGAGAACACTGGATGCATTACGGGTCGTATTTCGGCGGTTTATATTGCGTGAAGCTGAATCCTGAAACGGGACTTACCATGCAGGAAGGAGATCAGGGACATTTGATAGCCCGCCGTTTCAACGGGAAGAAAAACAACATCGAAGCTCCGGAAATTATCTACAATCCGGAATTAAAACAGTATTTCCTCTTCGTATCTTATGATCCGCTGATGACTACCTACAATATCCGTGTTGGCCGTTCAGACAATCCGGAAGGTCCGTTTCTGGATTTCTATGGAAAAGATATGCGGGAAGAAGAGGAC
>JAGPGR010000159.1 GCA_018055865.1 Paludibacteraceae bacterium
CATTAAATCCGCGCATTTAAGTTCTCCATTTAAGGAGTTAAGGGGTAAGGTTTGTTTCTCCACTGCCTATCTCCCACCTGTTTCGTACTTTGCAGTTTTGCTGCATGCAGAAAACGTTTGGCTCGAAGCATGTGAAAATTACGTGAAACAATCCTACAGAAACCGATGCCGGATAGCTACGGCAAACGGTGTAGAAACGCTGAGTATTCCGGTGGAGAGCAATAGCGGACAAAAAAATCCGATTCGCGACGTGAGAATCTCGACGCACGGTAACTGGCAGCTAACTCACTGGAGGGCTATTACTTCAGCATACATGAACAGCCCGTTCTTTGAGTATTACCAGGACGATTTTCGACCTTTCTACGAAAATAAATGGACTTTTCTTTGGGATTACAATCATGAATTGCTAACTTTGATACTTCAATTGTTGAATGAAAATCCGAAAATTATACTGTCGGAAATATATCAGGATAAATCGAATGAAATCAATGATTTTCGTGAAATAATTCATCCAAAAAAAGATCCGGTTTTCCTCTCAAAATCCTATTATCAGGTTTTTGAAAATAAATTCGGTTTTTTACCCGATTTAAGTATCATTGATTTATTGTTTAATATGGGGAATGAGGCAGTGATGATGCTTTAAAAGGCCTGCCCCCTAACCCCCTGAAGGGGGAACTTGTGGTAAAAGTCAGAGGATTCTGAAACATTGAGATACAAATTAAATAAAAAAATATATAAAACTAACTTTATAAACGCTCTTATATTCCCCCTTCAGGGGGTTAGGGGGCTAATTACTTATTCTATTATGGAAAACATAGATTGGAGCAATTTGGGTTTCGGTTATATGAGAACCGATTACAACGTTCGCTGTACCTACAAAGATGGTGCCTGGGGCGAAATCAGAACATTTGAAGACGAAAACATCACGATGCACATGGCAGCAACCTGCCTGCATTACGGTCAGGAAGCCTTCGAAGGACTGAAAGCATTCAAAGGGAAAGACGGCAAAATTCGCATTTTCCGGCTGGATGAGAATGCCAAACGCCTTCAGTCATCTTGCGAAGGTATTATGATGGCAAAATTACCGGTGAAAATATTTGAAGAAGCTGTTCTTAAAGTGGTAAAACTGAACGAACGGTTCGTACCTCCATACGAATCGGGAGCATCGCTCTATATTCGTCCGCTGCTCATCGGCACCAGTGCTCAGGTAGGTGTGAAGCCTGCCAAAGAATACGAATTCCTTATATTCGTAACTCCGGTAGGACCTTATTTCAAAGGCGGATTTGCCACTACTCCTTATGTAATCATGCGTGAATACGACCGTGCAGCACCACTGGGCACAGGCATTTATAAAGTAGGCGGCAATTATGCAGCCAGTATGGTAGCCGGCATGAAAGCCCACGAAATGGGTTATTCGGCTGTATTCTATCTGGATGCCAAAGAGAAAAAATACATCGACGAATGCGGCGCTGCCAATTTCTTCGGAATCAAAAACGATACCTACATCACTCCTAAATCTAGTTCCATCCTGCCCTCCATCACCAACAAAAGTTTGATGGTGCTTGCCGAAGAACTGGGCATGAAAGTGGAACAACGGGTAGTACCTGAAGAAGAACTGGCTACTTTCGAAGAAGCCGGAGCTTGCGGCACAGCAGCTGTAATAAGCCCGATAGAACGTATAGACGACCTACAGGAAAACAAAACCTACATCATTTCCAAAGACGGAAAACCCGGTAAATGGAGCGAAAAACTGTATCATAAACTACGCGCCATTCAATACGGTGATGAGCCTGACACACACGGCTGGATAACAATTGTAAATCCATAAACTCCTACAAGAACATTTTTTGAGAAAAATCAGATTGCTTTCTACAAAACGAATAAAATTGCTGACAGTATTTGGAAAATCTGTCAGTAGTTTTTATATTTCAGAATTAATTAAAAAACAATTAACAACAAACAAATTCTCCAAATCCATTAATCGTGGAAATGGATTTAATTTTTTTATGAAAAAACTTACAATAATACTAATTTCGCTGGTTTTAACAATCGGTGCACATGCCGACGAAGGTATGTGGATGTTGCCTTTGGTAGAGAAACTGAATATCCAGAAGATGCAGGGAATGGGTCTTACGATGACTGCCGAAGAAATTTACAGTGACAACAACACGAGTCTGAAAGATGCTGTGGTGATATTTGGCGGAGGATGTACCGGTGTAATGGTTTCGCCTGCCGGATTGCTCTTTACCAACCACCACTGCGGTTATAGCGCCATTCAACAGTTGAGTAGCGTAGAGCATAATTACCTCAAAGATGGATTTACTGCCGCAGAGCTTTCTAATGAATTGCCATGCAAGGGATTGTCTGTTACTTTTTTGGTAAAAGTGGAAGATGTGACTCAGCGGGTACTGGAAAAAGCAGGCAATCTGACCGGAAAAGAACGAAGAACAGCACTGGAAGCCATTTTCGAAACAATTAAAAAAGAAGCCAAAGGCGATACAAACTACACCGCACAGGTTCGTTCGTTTTATTCCGAAAATGAATTCTATCTTTTTGTATATGAAAGATTTAACGATGTAAGACTTGCTTACACACCTCCATCCTCCATCGGCAAATTCGGTGGAGAAACCGACAACTGGATGTATCCGCGCCATACAGGCGATTTTTCTGTCTTCCGTGTTTATGCCGATAAAGATGGTAAACCGGCAGAATATTCCGAAAAAAATATCCCTTTTGTACCCAAACGGTTTGCTGCAGTATCCAACGCAGGTATGAGTGAAGGAGATTATGCCATGATTTTGGGTAATCCCGGTTCGACCGACCGCTATGCCACTTCTTATGCCATAAAAAACCGGGTAAAGAACGGCAACAGTGCCCGAATTGAGATGCGTGGAGTAAAACAGGATGTGTGGAGAAAATTTATGCGTGCTGACGAAGCAATCAACATAGCCTATGCCAATAAGTTTGCAGGCAGTTCCAACTATTGGAAAAACAGCATCGGTATGAACAACGCGATTAAAAACCTGAACGTAGTTGCCGAAAAAGAAAAACAGGAAGCTGAATTTTCAAAATGGATCAACAGCAATGCTGACAGAAAGCTGAAATACAACAGGGTGCTTCCCGATCTGAAAAGAGATTACGAACTTCTGGACAAAAACCAGCATGCCCTTGAATTCCTGCGCGAATCTTTGATGGCAGGAGTTGAATTGCCGCGTATTGCAACGGGTGCACTCACCAGAATTGACACCAAACTGCCAGTAGACTCCAATCTGACCAAAGTTACCGGTATGTATAAGGATTATTACCCCGAAGTGGACAAAGTAGCCTTCGCTGCATTGCTGGAAGCATACCGAAAATCTGTAAATGCGGAGTATCTGCCTGGAATTTACAAAACCATTGATAAAAAGTTTAAAGGAAATTATGCCGGTTTCGCCAACGATTTTTTTGCAAAATCGGTATTTACCTCGCCCGACAAACTTTCTAAAGCATTGAAAAAGAAGAAATTTGATTTTTCAAAAGATCCGGCCATTTTATTCAGCAAAGATATTCAGAAGAAAATGACCGAATTGCGAACTTCAGAATACGATAAGGCGCTGGAAAACATCGACTTAAACAAACGTCTTTATGAAGCTGCGCTCAAAGAATGGGCTGCAGAGAAAAAAGAGCCAATGTATCCTGACGCTAACTTTACCATGAGATTGACCTACGGACAAGTGCTGGGTTACAAACCGGCCGATGGAGTAAATTATGACTTTTACACCACAACCAAAGGAGTGATGGAAAAAGAAGATGCCGAAAATCCGGAATTTATTGTGCCCGAAAAACTGAAAGAAGCCATTGAAAAAGGCGATTATAGCAGATATATTGATGCTAAAACCGGCAAGATGCACGTAGCTTTCATAAGTACCAACGACATTACCGGCGGCAACTCCGGCAGTCCGGTATTCAACGCCAAAGGTGAAGTCATCGGGCTGGCATTCGACGGAAACTGGGAAGCCATGAGCGGCGACATCATTTTCGAGCCCAATCTGCAACGTACTATCAGTGTCGATATCCGTTATGTACTTTTCGTGATGGAAAAAGTAGGTGGAGCCGACAGATTAATCAGGGAACTGACAATCAAATAATTTTCCGGTCATTCTCAAAAAACAGATTACATTGGTTATCTTTGTAATCTGTTTTTTTATAGACAACATGGGAGACAATCTGAAAGAAAAAACCATCAGCGCACTGAAATGGTCTACTGTTGACCGGTTCGGGCAACAGGCAGTACAGTTCGTTGTTGGTATCATTTTAGCTAACACCATTCTGCCCGAAGATTTCGGACTTTTCGGCATGCTGGCCATATTCAATGCCTTGTCGTTTGTATTGGTTGAAAGCGGATTCGGACAAGCGCTGGTTCGCAAAAAATCGTCCGATCCGCGTGAATTCAGTTCCATCTTTTATTTTGATATTGTAACAGGAATTTTCCTTTATATCCTTTTATACTTCAGCGCACCGTCCATCGCCGGTTTCTTCCAACAGCCCGAACTGGTCAGCCTTTCACGATTTACATTTATTGTTATCATTTTCAATGCTTTCTATCTTATCCAAATCAATATTCTCGGGATAAAACTTGATTATAAAAACATTGCCAAGGTCAATTTTATTTCTACAATAGTGAGTGGCAGTGTCGGCGTGACATTGGCAGTAACCGGTTTCGGCGTGTGGGCATTAGCAGTGCAGTTAGTCTGTTATCATTTGATCCGGATGATTAGCTTTTTTTACTTTGTGAGATGGAAACCTTTGCTTTTTTTCTCTTTTGACTATATCCGTGAACACTGGAAATTCAGCATTAGTTTGCTTGGTACAGGTGTGTTGAATGTCATTTTCAACAATATATTTATCTTGGTTCTGGGGAAGTATTTTCCCTTAAAAGAAGTGGGATATTACAATCAGGCAAACAAACAAAGCGAAACGGTCAATTATGCATTCGTTTCGGTTCTCACGGGCACCACCTACAATGTTTTTTCGCAAATTCACGAGCAAACCGAAAGACTGAAACATTTGCTCAGGGAATTTTCACACAAAACAGCCGTA
>JAGPGR010000160.1 GCA_018055865.1 Paludibacteraceae bacterium
CCTTTGGGGGCGATGGAGGGGGCCGATGTTATCAACCCCATCAAATATTGCCCGTATTCGTTTTTGATCATTCCGAGGGCTATTTGTTTCAGTCGCTCATCGGTTATCCAGCCGTTGCGCCAGGCTATTTCCTCCAGACAGGAGATTTTCAATCCCTGCCGCTTTTCGAGCACTTCGATAAACGTGGACGCTTCCGCCAGCGAATCGAATGTACCGGTATCAAGCCACGCAAAACCGCGTCCGAAGAGCTGAACTTTGAGTTGCTCATCTTTCAGAAACTCCTGATTGACAGTCGTTATTTCCAGTTCGCCACGTGCGGATGGTTTGATGTTTCTGGCCACTTCCACCACTTTGTTCGGATAGAAATACAGCCCCACAACGGCGTAATTCGATTTTGGATTTTTCGGTTTTTCTTCAATGCTTATTACTTTTCCATCGTCATTGAATTCGGCCACGCCGTAGCGTTCAGGATCGGTCACCCAATAGCCGAAAACGGTAGCATTGTTGCTTTCTTCGGCTTCAGTCACGGCACTTCGAAGCATGGTAGGAAAACCATGTCCGTAAAAGATATTGTCACCCAAAACAAGGCAAACAGCATCATTACCGATAAATTTTTCGCCGATAATAAACGCCTGAGCCAGGCCGTCGGGACTTGGTTGCTCAGCATATTCAAAATTCACTCCGTAATCCGAACCATCGCCGAGTAAGCGCCTGAAACCCGGCAAATCGGCAGGAGTGGAAATGATCAGAATATCCCTGATGCCCGCAAGCATAAGTGCCGAAATGGGATAATAAACCATCGGTTTATCAAAAATAGGTATCAATTGTTTGGAAATACCTTTCGTGATGGGGTAAAGTCGGGTTCCGGATCCACCGGCCAATACTATTCCTTTCATGTGTTTTATGTAATATTTTTTTATTAAAAAACGGATTATAAACAGCTTAAATCAAAGATAATAAGCAATGCCCACCGAGAGTGCAGGCATAAGGTCTAATTTGCTCCCCACTTCAAAACCGTTGTAGTTGTCATCTACAATATTCAGTTCAAAAATGGCTTTCAAATCCATGTATTCGTTCAAAATAAAATTGGTCTGTGCTCCTAATCTGCCTACCAGACTCAATAAACCGGCACCATTGCGGGTCATTCTATTTCTGAAATGAAAACCTGTGCCGGCAAAAGCCAGAAAATCAAAAGAGCGAACGAGGTTTTGTCCGTCAATGTAATTGCTTATATTCATCATCACATCACCTGTAACATACTTGGAACCAAATGAAACTACCTCTTTGTCGGACAACGAGGCTTCGGGCCAGTGATTTTGGGTGAAGCCCGCAAAACCTCTTATTCCCCAAACGGGCGAATAGTTATAGCCTATTTCGGCTCTGAACATCGAGCCTGCATTTTTTGATAAAGAATTTCGACTTTCAGCTCCGTTTGAATTAAGATCATTTCTTTCGCCAGGCAACCAGTTGGTGCCCATGTTGCCACCTACATACCATCCGGGATAAAAATCATCATTTACAGCCATTTGAGCCGACATTATAAGTGTAGAAAACAAAATACCGACTACCAATCCTTTTTTTCTCATCCTGACTAATTTTTTTACTGTTTTTTCTGTTTTAATAATCCTGAGGAGGCAATCAAATTGCCTTACTGATATCAACACACGAGATCTTCCCTGAAAAAAGCTGATGACCTTATTGAAATAAACATACCAAGAATTATTATTTTTGGATTTACTCACAAAAGTACACAATTTTCTTTTACCTTAAAAAAATGAAGTAAAAATAAGGATAAACCTATCTGGATTTAGTTCTGAACCGGGTATTGGAATCGATCTTGAAAATTACATCCACCCCGTTGGTAATGGGGGAACTGGCCAGTTGAAGAAACAGGAAACGGAAAAGTTCATATTCGAGTTTGACTTCGTACTCTGCTATATTTTCATCTTTGAAATTACCGAAGCGACGTTCGTAGCTTACAAATAATTTATTGGTTAAGTATTTTCCCACAACAAAAGTGGCGTTTTCAAAAGAACTTCCCGCCCTCATTTCGATGTAATCAACATTCAGCGTTTTGCCCAAAAACTTGTTGAGTTCGGAGGAGATGATGGAAGCAGCAGCGCTTTGAGCCAACTCGCCTGCGGAGCCGCCCGATAGTGCTGCCTGCTGTCCGGAAGCCAGCGCATCCATGTTTGTTCCGAATAAAATGTAGGACAATGCGTCGCCTTCGCTTACGGTCTGATCGCCCATCGTAAATTTGAATTCGGGCTTCTGTAGTTCGCCGGTAGCAAATAATTTGAGTTTATGCTCCGACCGGTTTTTATCCCTGAAGGCATAAGAAGCCTCTAAATCGATGATGGGATTGAAATCTTCGCCACCCTGAAAAGTCAGCATGCCATCATCAACCACGAAAGTTTTGCCGAGCAGGTCGTACTGTCCTCTCACAATATCCACCGTTCCGAAAAGTTCCATAAAGTCCTTATGCTTAATTACTTCCATATCGCCCGAGAGTTCAATTCTCATCTGTTCGTTTTTTATCCAGGTGTTTCGGGGAATGTACACTTTCAGTTTTCCCCTCAGATTGTCGAAATAGGTAAATCCGGGAGGCTTTTCAGTCAGGGATTCATCTGGCATGAACACCACCGAATCGGGTCGTAATCCCGCTCTGGCAAGTTCGTTCAACAAAACGGGAGTTTCCACATCAGGCAATTGTTCTGAACCGATAACCTGCATCAGGGCGGGCAAATAAACCAATGCTTCGAGAATAGTGACGTCTCCGTCGAAATAAACGCTGTCTTTCTTACCTCGCAGCGAAGCATCGCCGGTTAACTCCATGTTGTAATATTTATGATCGAATGGATTAAAACGATCGAAACGGATGTCAATTTCCGAGTCGCGGATATCTCCTTTGTAAAACTGCGAACTGAAACCAAGATCTCCGTGCGCAAACATTGTTCCATCCTTACTGCGAATAAATATACTGTCGACCGTTACTGTTTCTTTCTGGAAATCAACCGCAACCAATATCCGGCGGTAGTCAATGCCGTACTTGTTGAGTTTGGCTTTGCCGTTTACCACATGCAGTGCCCCTACCGGATTAGGATTTTCAAGTGTTCCATTCACCACAATATCGCTCTGAAAATAGCCTCCCACGTCATCCAGCGGCTGAAATGAATTGATGATTTTAAGTGGTAATTTTTCCGCCAACATGTGTAAATAGATGGAATCTTTGGGAGTAGGCGGGGTAAATGACATGCTGTCGAGCCTCATGGCAAAGGGCACATAACCATCAACCAGCAGCATACCGCTGTCTTTTGGCACCACCGAAGCCGTTATGCCGAGCTTTTCACCCTGAAAATCAAACGCTCCGGCAAATTCGTTGAAACCGTACCCGTTGAATTTTGCATTGCTGATATTGAATCCACCATCCATAAGCGGATTTCTGGCCTCTCCCCGCAGATAAAGACTCATATCCAGGTTACCTTCCACATTCTGATTAATTTTGAAAAGATTCAGAGCTGAAGGGACGTGAATATTGGCTAAATTCAGGTCAAAATTTTGCTCTCCGATTCTGCTTATCAGTCCGTTGGCAGTAATCAGCTGCATGGAATCGGCAGCACCTGCTCCACCCGAAACGAGCTGCAGATTATCTATCTCGTATTCTGTTTTTCCAATTCGTATTCCGGCGGGTGAGGTAAGCATTTTCCAGTCAGAACCTTTGTAATCCAGCATCAAATCGTTCAGGGTAACGTAAATTTCGTCGCCTGATTTCACATTTCCATCCAAACTGGCTTGTATATCATCACCGTCTGCCTTCAGGTTCAAATCTGTAGAACCGATGTTGGAATTCGCAATCAATATGAGCGAATCGAACCGGATACTTCCGGTTACAAAATTTCCGGCAAAAATCCGGGCGTTGAATGTGGTGTCGGCAGCTGTCATCAGTCCATCGGCTTTCCCTGTCAATGAAGACACCGAAAAATCCTTAAATCGGGTGCTGTCCAACCGTAAACCGATACTTGCCTGCAGGTTACCGGGTTCACCAAACAGCCGGCCGTTTATTTTTCCGCTTGTTTCAATGCTGTCTATCCCGGTAAATGCTGCAATTTCTCTTGCATTGAGTATTTCGGCATCAAAAGAAAGATCCGAAATGGAACGGATACTGTAGTTTCCCGAGGCATTGAGCAACACGGTAGACGTATTGAGCATAAGCGAATCGATGCTTAAATTTTCACGATTGTAGCGAATATCCGAAAACAGCCCGTAAATGTCAATTCCCATAATAGAAGAAGGTGTGGCAGCCAGACTTGCATTCACGCTCATTTTTTTCGGGTCGAATCCGTTTCCGGCAATGGTTGCGGTCAGGTTCAGGTCACTTGGCAGGCTGTCGTTTTTCAACAACGAGGCTAAATTCAGATTTTCGGTCTGAATAAAAGCGGTATAAGACGGATTTCTGCTCATCACGCGTTTGATATCCGGTTCGGCATATATTTTTCCGAAATTTCCGGCTCCGTTCACTTTTCCCTTCACATTGCCGCTGCGGTAATTCAAATCAAAGCTCAGGTTTTCCATCAGAAAATCGTACATCGATGCGTTTTTGAAATCCCCTTTGGCTTTCACAGTCATAGTTTTAGGGTCAATTCCCTGTCCGCGGATGTCAGCGCGCAGATTCAGGTCACTTTTCATCTCTTTATCAAGCATCAGCGCTGAGAGGTCTAGTTTTTCGGTTACCACAGCAGCATTATAGCTCAAATTGCGGTCAAAAATATTTTTCACATGCGGAGTGAGTCGTATCCTTCCAAAATTTCCCGAACCATCCACCACGCCTTTCAGGTTTCCGGCAACAATATCGAGGTCAAAATTCAATTTGTCGATTTGTCTTTTTTGCAAAATCATATTTCCGAAATTGCCCTTCAGAGTTGCCTGCATCGTTTTCGGATCAATTCCCCGCCCTTCACCGGTGAGTTTTCCGGTGAATTTGTATTGCATGGACGGATCATCTATCCAGTGTCGCAAATCAATATCGCTGAAATCTCCCTCTATAGTGTAATTC
>JAGPGR010000161.1 GCA_018055865.1 Paludibacteraceae bacterium
AAAAGAGTGCCAATCGGTGAGATGACACTCCTTATTAAAACGCAATAGGTACTCATAAATCTATCCCTTGCAAAGTTGCTCCCCAGCAGAGCTTTGCTCCGTTTTGATTTACAAAACAAAAATAAAACTATAATCACAACTTGATCAATTAGTGTGAAATTATCAGCCTACTTTTTGACCTATAGAAAGAAAGGTCTCGAAAATAGCCTACTTTTTGACCTATACACCAAAAACTACCTTTAAAATTTAATTTGTAATCTTTTTTCAGACTATTTTTTCGAATGTTTCGAAAAAAAAAGAGTGACACCTCTGCCACTCTTCTCTCTTATTCGTACAAATTCTAACTATTTTCCCTGTTTGGGAGGTTTTGTTTCTCCGGGTGCGGGTTTAGCAATGTTTTCGCGCATGGAGGTATCGGCTTCTATGTTTTTCATGCGGTAGTAGTCCATGATGCCCAGGTTTCCTTCGCGGAATGCTTCGGCCATGGCTTTGGGCACTTCGGCTTCGGCTTCGATTACCTTGGCGCGCATTTCCTGCGATTTGGCTTTCATTTCCTGTTCGGAGGCGATAGCCATTGCACGACGCTCTTCGGCTTTGGCCTGTGCAATGTTTTTATCAGCTTCAGCCTGATCCATTTGCAACTGTGCACCGATATTTTTACCTATATCAATGTCGGCAATATCAATGGAAAGAATTTCAAAAGCTGTTCCGGCATCCAGTCCTTTGCGGAGTACGAGTTTGGAGATGGAATCGGGATTTTCGAGCACACTTTTGTGCGAAACAGACGAGCCAATCGAGGATACAATCCCCTCGCCCACACGGGCCAGAATAGTTTCTTCGCCGGCTCCACCTACCAATTGCTTGATATTAGCTCGAACGGTTACGCGGGCTTTGGCAATGAGCTGAATACCATCTTTGGCCACAGCTGCCACAGGTGGCGTATCAATCACTTTGGGATTAACCGACATCTGCACTGCCTGAAACACATCACGTCCGGCAAGGTCTATGGCTGTTGCCATTTTGAAATTCAGATCGATATTGGCTTTGGAGGCCGACACCAGCGAGTGAGTTACCCGCTCAATATGACCACCGGCCAGGTAGTGGGCTTCCAGACCGTCGCGCGAAACTTCGTTGCCCAAATCAGCTTTGTGAGCTTCGATCATACACTGCACAATGGTGCGTGGCGGTACCTTTCGGATTCGCATCAGAAAAAGCTGTAACAACGAGATGTTTACGCCTGAAACTTTGGCCGAAATCCAGAGCAGGAAAGGCACATAGTAAAAAAACATGAGTAAAAGCACCGCTAATACTCCTAACAAAATAAGTTGAAACATAATAGTATTGTTTTAGTTGATAGAATATTTTTTTTAATTGTTTGAAGCCTGTTCACTGCTCTCTACTGAGTGCTTGCTACTGCTTTCTCCACCAGTACATTGGTATTATACACTTCCAATACTACCACCTGTTCATTCTGGTCGATAAATTCATCGCTTGTTTTGGCTTCCATGATGAGTCCGTTTACCCTGATTTTTCCCATCGGTGCCAGGCGTGAAATCGTAACTCCGTGGTCGCCCACTTTTATGAATTCCTCATCGATTTTATCCACCTTACCGGTGATATTGGTTTTCAGCGACATTTTTTCCAGCGCACGCGATCTCAAAAAAGCCCAAACTGAAAATCCGGTAAGTGCTATGCTGCCAACGAGTGTAATATTTCCGGCAACGGCTCCGAGATGCGAGTAAGCATACCAAACGGAAACAACCATCAGAACTATTCCGGCACCACCGGCCACTGAGACTCCTGGAATCAGGAAAAATTCAATCAGAAGAAATATAATGGCAAGCAAGAGAAGCGCAATAACAATCAGTATGTCCATATATGCTAATTTTTGGGCTTAAAGTTAATATTTATTTGTCACATTCCTACTTTCAACGCAAAGATTTTATTTCTTCGTTCCTCATTTCGTTGCCCAACTTAGCGATTTGAGGTTTGAGGGCTCTTATTCGGTATTCCAGGGTCAAAATCTTTTTGCCGGTTTCGGTCAGCTGTTCCTGGTTGGTCTGCACGACATACGCATTCCGGAGTTTTTCCAGTTCTTGTTGTGCGGCATCAGTCTCTTCCGTCAGTTTTTGCAGTTTAAAATACAGATTTCTGGCCACGTTGCTCTTAAATTCCACAACATCGGCATAAAAAGTAGTATCATTGATATAAATCTTTCGGGCAGCCGGTGCTTCTTGATCCACTACATTTGGAGTGATTTTATTAAATTCACCATCCATTTCGTCTAATTGCCTGATTTGAGCTTTAGCAATCAACAATTCACTATTCTCAGGGCGAATAATTTTCTTTTCGGTATTGGGAATAAACTGATACACAGCCACTTTCCCTTCGGGCAAAAAACGGTCGGAAGCAAACCAGCCCACACGGTGCAGTTCGTCCACCATCATCATGTAGTCGTTGAAAGGCGAATTGAATGGCATTCCAATATTTTCCGGCTTCAAAAACGTATTGTCTGACGTATTCAGCCGGGTTATAAATAGATCGTAACCGCCCATGGAAGCATCGCCGTCCGCAGCAAAATAAAGAGTAACACCGTCGAGCATCAAGAAAGGGTAATTCTCGTTGGCATCTGTATTCAGGTCATTTAAAGGTATTTTTTCGGCCCAGTCTTCCAGCAATTTGTATGCTGTGTAAAGGTCGGTTTGACCGTTAATAAGTTCCGAGAAATAGGTTCTGTCGCCCCGCTGCGTTGTATAACGGATGTTGTCAACAGCCCCGTTTTCGGTGAGCAACTGACGTTGTTCGAGTGTTCCCGATTCAGTCGGAAATTGAATTTTTTTCATAAAATCGGCTTTATCAACCACAATACTGTCAACGATTCTGACATCTTCTACCCGGTTCAGAAATCTGGCTCCGAGTTCGGCTTGTATCTGTTTTCTGGTGATTTTCGGAGTCAGTGTATCATTCAGCTGAGGTTTCAGCAAATAGGCCGAATAGGCTTCTGCGGCTTCTTCGAAGGCGTAATCATCGAAATACATTTCGCCCAGATAATAATTGCCGGCAGGATATTTATCTGCTGATTTCTTGAAAAATTCGATTGCCGTGGCTTTGTCATTCAACATGAATGCACTGTAGGCATACCTGTAGTTGTATAATGCTTCTTTGGGTTTTTTCTTCAACAGGCTTTTATAGGCTTCTGCAGCCTGTTGATAGTCACCCGATTCAAAATAGAGGTTGGCATCTGCCGGAGTTTGTGCAAAACTTGCTCCGCTGAATACGATCAACGCAATAAGCAGTGCCATTTTTAATCGTTCTGTCGTTTTCATCACTGATTTTATGCTGTTATTTTCTAAAATTCTGTCTTTTGATCCGCTCGTTTCAGCAGGTTGTCGGCTTCTGCTTTGGCTTTATTATTCAGGTTATCAGCTTGTTTTTTAGCTTGTTTCACAAGTTCCGCTGCTCCTTTTCTGGCCAATTCTTTGGCTATCGGGTTGGAAGCTTTGGCTACCAGGCTATCGCCGCGAACCTGCGCTTCGCGAATTAATCGCTCTCCCTGCAAGCGGGCTTGTTCGAGCAATACATCGGCTTTTTTCTGTGCTTCAAGCAATGCTTTTTCGCGTTCGGCACGTCCCTTGTCAAGCACCTGTGTTTTCACCGAATCCACTTTCTGCAGCGCTTTTTCTTTTTGCTCTTCCACCAGGGTATTCAACGTATTTTTCAGGTCAAGCTCGATTGTTGGTTTCACGAAAGTTCCGCCTATTTTGAATCCTACGCTCTGAAATCTGCCCAAATTCAGTTTGTCGGGCAGTTTCACAGTACCGACGTAAGCAATGGTTTGATCCAGTCCGGTGCTTCCTCCGAGATTCAGGGCGTAATCCTTCAATTGAAGACTGAACGGTTTGGTTTGCAGTCTTCCGTCTTTTATCTGGAACGCTAATGCAATGTCTTTCAGGCTAATGCCTTTTAGCTTATCCAGTTTCAGCGTATTTATAAGTTCATTCAGAGCTGTCACATCTTCTTTAAGTGTAACCGATTCGGCATTGAAATTGCCCTGACTCAACACAGACGTGAGCACCGGCATCATATTGCCCTGCAAAAGCGAACTAAGCGAAAGTTTCGTATTGAATTTGCCGGCAAGTTTCTCGAAAACCGGTACAAATTTTTGTAACGATGGTATTTGCCCGAACACATCGGCAAATGAAATTTGATTCAAATCGATGTCGAAATCCAGTGCTGGCTGTTCCGGATTTAGCGAACTGTATTTGCCCTTGAGAGCCATTTTGCCTCCAAAAGCATTCACATTCATTTTTTCGATATTCAATTCACCATTGGCAATTTTCAAATCCGCATTTGCCTCTTTTAAGTTCATTTTATTGTAAACCAATTCCTTGAAATTTCCGGCAAGAGCCAAATCCAGGTTTTTCGGGATTTTGATTACCTGCATGTACGATGAGTCATTTTCTTCCTCATCACTGCCCATAAAATCGGTAATATTCAGGTACTTGGAACTTATATTGAAATCGCCTTTCAGTGTCATGTTCCGGAGCACGTAGGCCAGGTAGTTTTCCACTTTACCATCGGCACTCAGGTCGTTTCGGCCTATTTTCAGACTGATGCCGGTCAGGTTCAGATAGCGGTCGTTGAAAAGCAGATTTGCGTTGCTTACAGCCACATCCTGTCCTAAATCTTTCATTTTCAGCAGTACATCTTTCACGTTCGCAGTTCCGCCAAAGCGAAGACTTTCGTACCTGTGTTGCTCAACGTACGACATCTTTCCGGCTGCATTCACATCCATATCCAGCATTCCGTTCAACTCGGTACCTTTTTCAAGAGGATAAACATCTTTGACCATTGCAAGGTTCATTTTTCCCTGTGCTTTCACGTTAAAATCGGGGTCGGAAACAGGATTGACGATGCGAAGCTGCGAAGTGAACGGATTGCCTCCCATCCGGAAGTTAAATTTAGAAAGATCCACCGTTGTGTTGTCAAGCGAGCCTCCGGGGTTGGTAATGTGTCCGGCTATTTGAATATTATC
>JAGPGR010000162.1 GCA_018055865.1 Paludibacteraceae bacterium
ACTCAAATCTATCATTCAAAAACGGATAATCAAGGATTAATCCGTTTTTTTTATTCTCCAGATTTTGTATAAATTTTTGATATTCAACAGTATATGCATGCAGCGGACGATGATTCAGATCGGCTCTCAGTTGTTCCAGCTCTTTTTTCAGTTTTTGTGTATTTTCAGAAAAATAAGTTTCGGAAAACCGCTGCCAGATATACCCGATGGCCTGGACGGACGGATGCAGCATATCAACAGCATAAAAGCGGTAATCGCGCAGTTCGTCCATCACTATTTCGTACGACGGAAAGTAATGAACAAACGAAAACTTCTTGTCAAGTTCATCCACAGCCATATGCAGTGTGCTCTTACTCAGCGTGTTCTCGTGGGCACCATCTTTCCAGTGACGAATAGGACTTATGGTGAAAATAAACTGTAATTTTGGATTTCTATGGCGCAGCTGCTCAATGATTTCCGAAAGTTCCGTAACGATTTCATCCACACTCACGCGACGGCGGTTGAACCGATCGGCAGGCAGTTTGTGACAATTGGAAACTGTTTTTCCGGTTTCAATATTCTCAAATATCCAGGCTGTACCGAGTGTTATCATCATTACACTTGTTTCACTCAGGAAATACCGGGCTGCCACCAATCGGCTGTTGATTTTTTGCAACGTTTCGTCGGGTGTGGTAGCCGAGAAAATACTGCTGTGGGCAAAACTGTTCCACAGTGATCCGTATTGGAACAAATCGGCGGCTGTAAATTCCTGTTCGCTCAGTAAATGACGCACGCCCTGCCCCACCGACAATGGATTGTACAACACACCAAATGGATTGATAAACGACAGAAAATAAGCATCTTGCAGTTTGGTTCCAATATTTTCGGCAAAACACGAACCTAACGTCAGAATCCGGTCCTGATATCCGATTTCAAGGGAGCTTTTCGGGATATTAATTCGGGTTGAAAATGAAAATGTTCCCCTGCCTTCCTCAGGTGGGATTTGAGTGCTCATTTCATTATTTTCATAGTTAGCTGGATGGTTCATGTTTGCATTTTTTTTGAAATAGGTTGTTATTCAAGATTCAAACTCTTAAAATCTTTTTTTTCGCATTATTCTTCATTTTGGGCTGCGCAGGATTGCCGGTGCATCAGTAGGCAATAATCAATCCCGCTCCACCCAATACGGCAAACAACATGGTTCCGGCCGCAATCACTTTCATGTGTTTGTCGAGGCTTTTGCCATCGTTTTTCATCACATACATCAGATGCCAGACAAATAGAGGAAAACTCAGCAAATACAAATATCCCTCAATACTCACTTTAAGAAGCAAGCAATATGCTGTCATTAACAGAAAAGCCGTCAGAATAAGAGAGAAATGATATTTTTTGGAGCGATTCAATCCCATACGGACAGCCATTGTCCTTTTTTTGAAATTAGTATCGTTGTCAATGTCACGCATATTATTTTGATTCAGCATGGCAGTTGACAGTAAACCGATAGAAGATGCAGGAAGAAAGGCTGCATAGGGCAGCGATTTTGCCATCAGAAAATAAACGCCCAAGACGCTTACCAGGCCGAAAAACAGGAAAACGAACAAATCGCCCAGCCCTACGTAGCCGTAGGATTTCACGCCGAATGTGTACTTGATGGCAGCTGTGATAGCCAACACGCCTAAAGCCATCATGATAAGACTGGATAATGTAAACAGGGAATGGAATGACTGCAGGATAAGGAAAAGTCCGCAAACGATGGATATAAAGACAAAAGCCACCAACATCCCTTTTAAATTTTCGGCGGATAGTTTTCCGCTTTGCACACTTCTAATGGGTCCCAGCCGTTGAGCGTTATCTGTCCCTTTCTGCAAATCACCGAGTTCATTGGCTATATTTGACAGTATTTGGAGGGAAAGTGCAGTAAGCATTGCCCAAACAAACGATCCGGTACTCCAGTATCCCCGCGAAGCTGCCAACATGCCTCCCATCATTATCCCCGCCACAGAAAGTGGTAGCGTTCTAAGCCTCATACTTGCAATGTAATATCGTAATGTGTTCATCTTTTTTTTTGGTTAGCGATGCAAAATTACGAAAATAGTGACATAAAATCACAAAAAAAAAGTGAGGACATCATCTTGACATGACATCCTCACCGGTATTTACAGAAAATCTTTCTCTGTTATGAAAGAATAAACCTAAACTGTTGCTTTTTTGTCGCAGCAAGCTGATTTTGTCTGAGCAGCAGCATCTTTTTTGTCTTTGCATTCGCCAGCTTTTTTGTTTTCACAACATTCAGCTTTTCCGTCTGTGCAATGTTTAGCTGTAGCATCTTTGCACTCAGATTTTTTTGCATCTTTGCACTCTGTTGCTTTGGCATCTTTGCACTCAGCAGTTTTAGTTTTATCACAGCATTCTTTTTTAGCAGGTTCTACTTTAACGTCTTTTTTGGCAGGAACCTGAGCTGTCATAACTGATAATGAGATAAATACGGCAACAACTGCCATCATAATTTTACTTGTTTTCATTTTTGATTCTATTTTTGAGTGAATAATCTTTTAATCATTAATCGACGAAGATATTTTTATTTTTTCTTCTTTCTTACATGCTACTTCAATTTTTCCAATATTTACATATGATTTAAAGTTTTTTTATAGTTTTTCGGTCAAAACTGCTGCATCATAGCCCAGTTTTCCAAGTGCTTCGATAATCTGATTCTCATTCGTTTTGCGTGTATCGAACGTGAGTGTTACCCGCTTTTGAGGTAAATCCACTTTCATATCTTTCATTCCTTTTTCGTAAGCTATGTTTTTCTCAATGGTTCGTTTGCAATTTTCGCAAGTCATTGATACTTCAAATGTTACCGTTTTAGAATAATTGACTTTCTTGTTTTGAGCCTCAACAATAAGTGAATTTAACATTAAAGAAAACATAAACATTACAACCATTCTTGTTCTCATATTGTTTCCTGAGTTTATCAAATTTGTGAAATATTATTGAATTATTTTTCTTTAGCCAATGCCCATCTTATTCCGGCATACAACGTTCGTCCGTGCATTGGCCCCCAAACCATGGATGCATCAAAGTTATTTCCGAACGGGTTTTGAACATCAATAACCGGATTTTTCTGAACAAAATTGGTCATATTTTCGGCACCCGCGTATATTGACCAGGTTCTGAAATTCCGTGTAAATTGAGCATTCATTATGGCAAATGGCTTAAACTCTCTCTCCCACAGCGGATTATC
Source organism: Paludibacteraceae bacterium (assembly GCA_018055865.1). GTDB lineage: Bacteria > Bacteroidota > Bacteroidia > Bacteroidales > Paludibacteraceae > UPXZ01. The sequence goes on from JAGPGR010000162.1 coordinate 3,221, forward strand.
TGCATCCGGGTCAGGCATTCTCCCTCCTCCGTTGAATTGAGCCGTGTAATCAAACTGCCATTTTTTGAGCGGAGTTAAGTAGGATAATGTAACAAGACTTTTTGAGCGATTGTTCAGTGGCTTTTCGCGCAGTTCACCTCCTATTGTCGTTTTCACATCGTTAATGCGATGCGCAAGCGTAGCGGTCAGCCCTCTGAACACCTCCAGGTTGGCTTCAAACTGTACGCTGCCCGAATAAGATTTTCCGTTGAGATTATAAAAACTGGCGGCATGAGGATTTGAATCCACATCGGCAACTACCTGATTGATAAAATTGGTATAAAACCATTCCCCCATCAGCCCAAGTTCTTTACCATCCCAAACCGGTATGAAAAAGTGAACTGTTGCACCAAAATTCCAGGCTTCTTCCTGCTTTAGGTTGTCAGCAATGTTCAATTCACGGTTGCTTGCCAGGAAATAATTATTTTCGGCAAGTACGTTTGGAGTTCGATAACCTTTTCCAGCTGAAAGCCGTAGATGAACCTGATTCTGAATGTTGTACCTCAGGTGAAAACGAGGTGATATAAACATACCGTAAACAGAATTGTAATCGGCACGTAATCCTGCCATAGCAGTGATGTCTCTGTAAGTCATCGTATATTCGGCAAATACTCCGGGCACATACTCTGTGCGTCTGAATTCATTCTGATTCACCACTTTCAGAATTTCATCGTAAGTATCCATGTTGAAACTTGTACCGGTTGAAAGTTTGTGATGTTCGCCCAATTCTTTGTCATAAATTACATTGAGGTAAAGATTGTATTGATGGCCGGTGTACTTTTTTGTACCGTATGCGGCATCCTGGTTATGAATAGTTCCGTTCACTATAATGCCAAGACTTGAAAAATGATGATCATTATCATGTTCGTGCTGATGTTCGCCTTCTTCTCCATGATCATTTTCGCCAAAAAGAAACCCATTTTTTACAAACAATTCATAACGTTCCGTGTTGATTCCGATATTATACGAATTATCGGTTCTACCACCGGTTCTTTTTTCTGAAAGTCCTCGTACAAAAGTTTGTAAAATGTAATTATTTTTTTGATAAAACCAGCGGTTAGCCAGATTATACTGCCTGACCCGGGGTAAATCCATGTATCCATCCTTGTTGTCGTCGAGCATCATGTACTCATCGGAAGCATGAAGCAGCACTGAAGAGGAAAGCGAATCTTTCAGTCTGACTGCTGCATCTGCATTCCATTCCACTCTCCCCATGCTGTTTGTAAACAAATTAAGAGACACCTTGTCGCTGTTCTGAGGTTTTTTATATTCCACGTTTATCTGTCCTGCAATGGCCTCATAGCCCGTTTTAGCAGAAGCAGTTCCTTTGGAAATCTGAATACTTTCCATCCACGGACCGGGAATGTATCCCATGCCGTAAGCTGATGATAAACCGCGTAAGTTTGGGATATTTTCGGTTAACATTTGTACGTATCCGCCCGACAGTCCGAGCAATTTAATCTGCTTGGCACCAGTTGCGGCATCGCTGTACGACACGTCGACCGACGGATTGGTTGTAAAACTCTCCGAAAGATTGCAGCAAGCCGCTTTCCGGAGTTCGTTGGTGTTCAGTGTTTCTAAATTCTGAATGGCCAATCGGTTTACATTTCTTCCGTTTCTTCGCTGTAAGACGGTCAGTTCCGAAAGTTCAGTATTGTCATTAAGAATGATATTCTGGTGGTCTTCAGCTTTCATTCCTGAAACATTTACGGTATCGGAAGCGTAGCCAACACTACTGAAAATAAGTAAATCAG